>NZ_JBDPMC010000012.1:0-137196 GCF_039871625.1 Micromonospora sp. B11E3
GACGGTCGGAATCTGGGTCGGGCGGGGGTGGAACTGGGACTTGCCGACGATCTTAAGGATGTGAATACTTCAGTTCACTCGACCGGTTCCACCAGGTCCGGGCGGGTTGTCCTCGGGTCCGTCGCCCGGGGAGGCGGGCAGTTGCTCGCCGGAGCGGATGTCCTTCACCTCGTCCGCCGCGCCGTCGGCGCCCGGGAACCAGACGTACGGGATCCCCCGCCGCTCGGCGTACCGGATCTGCTTGCCGAACTTCGCGGCGCTCGGCGACACCTCGGTCGGGACGCCCCGGGAGCGCAGCGCGTCGGCGATCCGGTTGCTCGCCGGCCGCTGCTCCTCGCTGGTGACGGCGACCAGCACGCAGGTCGGCACGCTGCGGGAGACCGACAGGGCGCCGGCGCCGAAGAGCAGGCCGAGCAGGCGAGTCACCCCGATCGAGATGCCCACCCCGGGAAAGCGGGTGGCGCCGGAGCTGGCCAGGTTGTCGTACCGGCCGCCGGAGCAGACCGAGCCGAACCGCTCGTACCCGGCCATCTGGGTCTCGTAGACGGTGCCGGTGTAGTAGTCCAGGCCGCGGGCGATCCGCAGGTCGGCCCGGCACAGGCCCGGGGAGTGCGCGGCGGCGGTCTCCACCACCGTGACCAGCTCCTCGATCCCCTCCTCCAGCAGCGGCTCGCGCACCCCGAGGGCGCGCACCGCGTCGGCGAAGGACGCGTCCGGGGCGGAGATCTCGGCCAGCGCCAGGCACGCCTTGGCCTGCGCCTCGCTCGCCCCGGCCGTCTCGGCGAGCAGGTCGGCCACCTTCTCCGGGCCGATCTTGTCGAGCTTGTCGACCGCGCGCAGGGCGGCCTCCGGGTCGGTCAGCCCGATGCCCCGGTAGAAGCCCTCGCAGATCTTGCGGTTGTTGACCTGGATCGTCACCGGCGGGATCGGCAGTGACCGCAGCGCGTCGCCGATGACCAGCGGCATCTCCGCCTCGTAGTGCGCCGGCAGGGTGTCCCGGTCGACGATGTCGATGTCGGCCTGGAGGAACTCCCGGTACCGGCCCTCCTGCGGGCGCTCACCGCGCCACACCTTCTGGATCTGGTAGCGGCGGAACGGGAACTGGAGCTTGCCGGCGTTCTCCAGCACGTACCGGGCGAACGGCACGGTCAGGTCGAAGTGCAGGCCGAGCGCGTCGTCGCCGGCCGGGCCGTCGGCGTCGGCCTGCAACCGGCGCAGCACGTAGACCTCCTTGGCGGTCTCCCCCTTGCGCAGCAGCTGGTCCAGCGGCTCCACCGCGCGGGTCTCGAGGGGGGCGAAGCCGTACAGCTCGAACGTGGCGCGGATCCGGTCGAGGACGAACTGCTCGATCATCCGCTGCGGCGGCGTCCACTCCGGGAAGCCGGAGATGGGCGTGGGCTTGCTCATCGCGTACTCCTTGGATCCCGCGCGGGCCGCGCGGGGAGATCTCGGCCGCGGCGGCTACAGGCCGCGGGTGGGCGCGGCCGGGCGCGCGGTGGCCGCCCCCGCCACCTCGACGAGGTACGGGTTCGTCGCGCGCTCGCGGCCGATGGTGGTCGCGGGGCCGTGGCCGGGCAGCACCACGGTGTCGTCGGCCAGCGGGAGGACCTTGTCCCGCAGGCTGGCGAGCATCCGGGGCATGCTGCCGCCCGGCAGGTCGGTGCGGCCGATCGAGCCGGCGAAGAGGACGTCGCCGGAGAGGCAGATCTGCTCGGCCTCCCAGGGCGAGCCGGCGCCGGGCATCCGGAACAGCACCGACCCGCCGGTATGGCCCGGGGCGTGGTCGACGGTGATCTCCAGGCCGGCCAGGGCGAGGGTCGCCCCGTCGGTGAGCTCGGCCACGTCCTCCGGCTCGGCGTACGGCAGCCGGCCGCCGAAGAGCTGGGTGAGGTCCATCGAGAGCGCCTTGGCCGGGTCGGCCAGCAGCTCGCGGTCGTCGGGGTGCACGTACGCGGTGATGCCCCGGGCGCCGCAGACCGGCGCGACGGAGAAGGTGTGGTCCAGGTGACCGTGGGTGAGCAGTACGGCGGCCGGGTGCAGGCGGTGTTCGGCGAGCACGGCGTCGAGCTGGTCGATCACCCCGATACCGGGGTCGACCACCACGCACTGCTCCCCCGGCGCGGTCGCCACCACGTAGCAGTTGGTGCCGAAGGCGTCCGCGGGAAAGCCGGCCACGAGCACGTCGCTCCCCTTCCGTCGAGCTCCGTCGTCCTTTCCTGGCAGCCTAGTCGCACGGGCGAGCCGGTTTCGCCGGCCCACCCGTCCCGTCCGTCGCGCCGGGCGCAGTGAACAACTCCGATACGGCCCAGGCCGGACCTCGTACACCACTTTCCCAGTCGGTGGCCGTACACTCTGGCGGGCGTGTGGCGTGGCGCACGAGCCGCCCGACGGGGCGAGAGGCCTGGCGCCGGTGACCATCAGGGTAGAGGAAGGGGAGCACGGGTGGCTTCCAGCAGGGACCGGCAGCGCAAACTGGCGCGCGCCAAGCTCGACCGGCAGCTGGCCCGACGGGCCGCCCGGGCCAGGCGGCGTCGGCGGATCCAGGCCGGCGTCGGCGCGGCCGTGGTGCTCGCGCTGGTCGTGGTCGGCTCGGCGTGGGCGCTGGGCGCGTTCGACGAGGACCCGAAGGAGAACACGGCCGCCGAGGACGTCTGCCTCTGGACCCCGCAGGACGCCACCGCGAACACCAGCCTCAAGGACGCCGGCACGCCCGCCACCAAGGGCCTGCCGACCGCCGGCACCCGGCCGATGACCATCACCACCAACCAGGGCGGCCCGGTCACGGTCGAGCTCGACCTCGCCTCGGCCCCCTGCGCCGGCGCGAGCATGGCCCACCTGGCCAGCCGTTCGTTCTTCGACAACACCAAGTGCCACGAGATCACCGCCGAGGGCGCGCTGCGCTGCGGCGACCCCAGCGGCACCGGCCTGGGCGGGCCGACCTACTCGTTCTACGACGAGAACGTCCCCGTGCAGCCCGAGGCGAGCCCGTCGGCCAGCCCCGCCCCCGACCAGCCCCCGGCGTACCCGAAGGGCACGGTCGCGATGATGGCGAACCCGCCGGGCGCCAACGGCAGCCAGTTCCTCGTCTTCTTCAAGGACTACAGCCCCGCCAAGCCGGCCTACCCGGTGATCGGCAAGGTCACCGGCGGGCTCGACGTGATCACGAAGATCGGCGCCCTGCCGACCGTGGACAATGGGAGTGGAGCCAAGGTCAAGCCGAAGACCGACGTGGTGATCCAGAGCCTCACCGTCGGTGAGCCGACGACGGCCGCGGCGACCACGCCGGCGTCCGGCGCGCCGCCGGCCAGCCCCAGCGCGGGCTGACCGGCTCCACCCGAGATCCACACCTGCGGCATCCGGCCGCGCCCGAGACAGTCCAGGAGGATTGACCGTGACGTCGACGAGAGAGCGGCAGCGCGCGGCGGCGCGCGCCCGGCTCGAGCGGGAGATGGCCGAGCGGGCGGCCAGCGCCCGCAGGCGCCGGCAGACGCAGGCCATCGTCGGGGCCGCGGCGGCCCTGCTGCTCGTGGTCGCCGGCACCGTGTGGCTGGCCACCAGCATCGGCGACGACGACAAGAAGCAGGACACCGCCGCGGCCGGCTTCGTGCAGTGCGCCTGGACCGAGATCCCGAAGGACCAGCGCACCAAGGAGATCAAGGACGTCGGGCTGCCGCAGGCGCAGCAGGCGAACAGCGGGATCCAGACCCTGACGATGGAGACCAACCTGGGCGCCATCACCGCCAAGGTCGACCGGTCCCTCGTGCCGTGCACCGCCGGCAGCTTCACCCACCTGGCCAGCAAGAACTTCTTCGACAACAGCAAGTGCCACCGCCTGGTGACCGAGGGCATCAAGGTGCTCCAGTGCGGTGACCCGAGCGCGACGGGCAAGGGCTGGCGGGAGACCGACGGCACCGGCGGGCCCAGCTACAGGATGGCCGAGGAGAACCTGCCCACCGACAAGCGCCCCCCGTACCCCGAGGGGGTCATCGCGATGGCCAAGTCGCAGCAGCCGGGCAGCACGGGCAGCCAGTTCTTCATCGTCTTCGGCGACTCGCCGCTTAACCCGGACTACACCGTCCTGGGGACGATCACCGGCGGGATGGACATCGTCAAGGACGTCGCCAAGGCCGGCGACGACAAGGCGTACGCCCAGCAGGCCGGCGGCGGTCACCCCAAGAAGGAGATCGTCATCAACAAGCTGACGATGAGCGAGCCGCAGGGCTGACGCCCGCCCCGCGCGAAGGCGCCCGCCGGCCCTAGGCCGGCGGGCGCCTTCGCGTCCGGGCAGGTTCGGCCCGTTCCGCCGACATGGCGCGGTATCCGGCGTGGCAGGACAGCGCCATGTCGGCGATGTTGCGGTGTCCGGCGTGCCGGGACACCGCCATGTCGCCGATGTGGCGGCCGTCAGGCCCCCGAAGTGACCCGGTACGCGTCGAAGACGCCGTCGACCTTGCGCACCGCGGCCAGCAGGTGGCCCAGGTGCTTCGGGTCGGCCATCTCGAAGCTGAACCGGCTCACCGCCACCCGGTCCCGGGTGGTGGTGACCGTCGCGGAGAGGATGTTGACGCGCTCGTCGGAGAGCACCCGGGTCACGTCGGCCAGCAGCTTGTGCCGGTCGAGGGCCTCGACCTGGATCGCCACCAGGAACGTGGAGGCGGAGGTGAGCTTCCAGCTCACCTCGACCACCCGCTCGCTCTGCGCCTTGAGATCCTCGGCGTTGGCGCAGTCATCGCGGTGCACGCTCACCCCGCCGGAGCGGGTGACGAAGCCGAACACAGCGTCGGGCGGGACCGGGGTGCAGCACCGGGCCAGCTTGATCCAGACGTCGCTGACCCCGCGCACCACCACGCCCGGGTCGTGGCTGCTGGCACGGCTGCGCGGCGGCCGGGTGGCGACGGCGGTCTCGGCGATGTCCTCCGCCGCGCCCTCCTCGCCGCCGTACGAGGCCATCAGCTTCTGCACCACCGACTGCGCCGAGACCTGGCTGTCGCCGACCGCCGCGTACAGCGACGCCACGTCGGCCAGGTGCAGGTCCCGGGCGATCGCCATCAGCGCGTCCGGGGTGAGCATCCGCTGCAACGGCATGCCCTGCTTGCGCATCGCCTTGACGATCGCGTCCTTGCCGGCCTCGATCGCCTCCTCGCGCCGCTCCTTGTTGAAGTACTGGCGGATCTTCGTGCGCGCCCGCGGGCTCTTGACGAAGCCCAGCCAGTCCTGCGTCGGCCCCGCCGTGTCGGACTTCGACGTGAAGATCTCGATCACGTCGCCGTTGGACAGCGTCGATTCGAGGGGCACCAGCTTGCCGTTGACCCGCGCCCCGATGCACTTGTGCCCGACCTCGGTGTGCACCGCGTACGCGAAGTCCACCGGCGTCGACCCTGTCGGCAGCGGGATGACGTCGCCCTTCGGCGTGAAGACGTACACCTCCTGGCTGGACAGGTCGAACCGCAGCGCGTCGAGGAACTCGCTCGGGTCGGCCGCCTCCCGCTGCCAGTCCAGCAACTGCCGCAGCCAGGTCATCTCGTCGATGTGCGCCGGTGGGCCGACGATCTGGGTGCCCTTGTGCTCCTTGTACTTCCAGTGCGCCGCGATGCCGAACTCGGCGGTGCGGTGCATCGCGTACGTGCGGATCTGCATCTCCACCGGCTTGCCGGTGGGCCCGATGACCGTCGTGTGCAACGACTGGTACATGTTGAACTTGGGCATCGCGATGTAGTCCTTGAACCGGCCCGGCACCGGCTGCCAGTTCGCGTGGATCACGCCCAGCGCCGCGTAGCAGTCCCGCACCGTGTCGACCAGGATCCGCACCCCGACCAGGTCGTAGATGTCGTTGAAGTCCCGGCCCCGCACGATCATCTTCTGGTAGATCGAGTACAGGTGCTTCGGCCGGCCGGTGACCTCCGCCTTGATCTTCGCGGCCCTGAGGTCGGTGCCCACCTTCTGGGTGACCTGACGCAGCAGCGCCTCCCGCTGCGGCTGGTGCTCCCCGATCAGGCGGTTGATCTCCTCGTACCGCTTCGGGAACAGCGTCCCGAAGGCCAGGTCCTCCAGCTCCCACTTGATCGTGTTCATGCCCAGCCGGTGCGCCAGCGGGGCGAGGATCTCCAGCGTCTCCTTCGCCTTCTGCTCCTGCTTCGGGCGGGGCAGGAAGGTCAGCGTACGCATGTTGTGCAGCCGGTCGGCCAGCTTGATCACCAGGACGCGCGGGTCCTTGGCCATCGCCACGACCATCTTGCGGATCGTCTCCGCCTTGGCCGCGTCGCCGAGCTTGACCTTGTCGAGCTTGGTCACCCCGTCGACGAGCAGCGCCACCTCGCCGCCGAAGTCCGCCCGCATCTGGTCGAGGGTGTACTCGGTGTCCTCGATCGTGTCGTGTAGCAGCGCGGCGACCAGGGTGGTCGTGTCCATCCCCAGGTTGGCCAGGATGGTGGCCACCGCGAGCGGGTGCGTGATGTACGGGTCGCCGGACTTGCGGTACTGGCCGGAGTGCCAGCGGGCCGCGGTGTCGAACGCCCGCTGGAGCAGCCGCGCGTCCGCCTTGGGGTGGTTCTCCCGGTGGCTGGAGATCAGCGGCTCCAGCACCTCGCTGACCTGGGAGGTCTGCCAGGGCGCGTTGAACCGGGCCAGGCGGGCGCGCACCCGCCGCCCCGTCGGCGCGGTGGAGAGGGCGAAGCCCGCGCTCGGCATCGGCTCGTTCGCTGCGGCCTCGGACGGGAACGGCGCCACGACACCGACGCCCGGCGTGCCGCCGTCGGCGTGGGCGGGCCCCGCGCCGTTCCCCGGGGCCGCACCCCGGGCGTCAGCGCCCCGGTCGGTCACCGAACCGTCAGCGTCGCCTGTCGGGTGCACCGTGCCCTCCACCGGAGGGACGACATCGTGGGACACCGGCCTCCTCACCGCTCGCCGGGTACGCCGGCCGTCTCGGCCGGCCTGGTCTTCCGCCACCCGGACGGTCACCCGACCGGGTCAGCAAAGGGCAATGCTACCCGCACGCATGGTGCCCCGCCGCTCCGCCGGACGGACCGGTCGGGGTCCTTCCGACGGCCGTTCGCAGCCAATCGGTCACCGAGGCACGGACCAGACACGACCCCGCAAGGGACGCTCGCAGGATCCGTGCAACCGAACGCGTACCCCGGATGTGCCCGACGCGCGACCCCGCACATCCGGTCAGCGCTGGCGCACGACGAGGGTGGGGCCCGCCGTGACCGGCGCAGGGATGAAGCCTCCCCGCCCGGAGCCGGTCACGGCGGGCCCCACCCCCCAGCCGCAACACGCACGATGAGCGAGGAGCAGCGACCGGCACCGGGCGGCACGGCAGGGCGGACGCTCAGACGCTGAGCAGCGCGTGTACCGGCCGCGGGGCCAACCGCTCCCGCCCCTTGAGGAAACCCAGTTCCAGCAGCACGGTGAAGCCGGCGACCGTGCCGCCGGCCCGCTCCACCAGGTCGAGCGTCGCCTCGGCGGTGCCGCCGGTGGCCAGCACGTCGTCGACCACCAGCACCCGGTGACCGGCGGTGAAGGCGTCCTGGTGCACCTCGAGCGTCGCCTCGCCGTACTCCAGGGCGTAGGAGGCGGAGTACGCGGGGCGGGGCAGCTTGCCGGCCTTGCGCACGGGGACCACGCCGACCCCGACGGCGTACGCGACGGCCGCCGCGATCACGAAGCCCCGGGCCTCGATGCCGACGACCGCGTCGAACGAGTCCCGCCCGTGGTACGCCACGATCCCGTCGATCACCTCACGGAACACGTCACCGTCGGCGAAGAGCGGCATCAGGTCCTTGAACATGACGCCGGGCTTGGGGAAGTCCGGCACGTCCAGCACCCGGCTGGCGACCAGTTCGGCGACCTGCGGGCCGCTGTCTCCCCGTACTGCGGTGCTGTGCGTCTCCGTCACGGCGGTCCCGTCTCCCTTCCAACGACGACGGCGTCCTCCACGCCGCTCGCACAGCATGAAGGACGCCGTCGCACCGTTTGCTACCGGGTGCCCGCTCCGGTCAGCGCCGCTTGGCGCCGCCCGGACGGTTGCCGCCGCCACCTGCGGGGCGACCGCCCCGCGCGCCGCTCTGGCGCTTGCCGGCCGGCCGGGCGCCCACCTTCGGCGCGGCCCCGGCCAGGGCCGCCGCCTCCGGGTCGATCGGCGCGTCGGCGGCCTCGGCCCGCGAGCCGGCCCTCCCGGTGGCCTCGCCCGAGGCCAGGGCGGCCTTGCGGGCCAGCACCCGCTTGTTGTGCGCCTGGATCCGCGGTTCGTAGTTCTTCAGGAGCACCAGCAGCGGGGTGGCCAACAGGATGGACGTCAGGAACGCGACGGCCATACCGACGAAGAGCACCAGGCCGAGGTCCTTCAGGGTGCCCGCGCCCAGCAGGCCGGCGCCGATGAAGAGCAGGCCGCCGACCGGGAGCAGCGCGACCACCGACGTGTTCAGCGACCGCATCAGGCTCTGGTTGATCGCCAGGTTGGCCGCGTCGCCGTACGTCTGGTTGTTGTTCGCGGTGATGCCCCGGGTGTTCTCCTGGACCTTGTCGAAGACGACCACCACGTCGTAGAGCGCGAAGCCCAGGATCGTGAGGAAGCCGATGATCGTCGACGGGGTGACCTCGAAACCGACCAGCGAGTAGATGCCGGCGGTCAGGATCAGGTTCATGAACAGCGAGGAGACCGCGGCCACGGCCATCCGCCACTCGAACCGCAGGACCAGGTAGACCATCACCAGCGCGATGAAGATCACCAGACCGAGCAGCGCCCGGGAGGTGACCTGGCTGCCCCACGCCTCGCTCACCTGGTTGCCGCTGATCTGAGCCTGGTCGATCCCGAACTCGCGGGCGATCTCGGCCTTCACCGCGTTGGCCTGCTCGGCGCTGAGCTGCGAGGTCCGCAGCTCGTACGAGTCACCACCCGTGCCGCCGACCCGCTGCGCGGTGACCACCTTGGCGCCGCCGCCGGCCTTGGCCAGCGCGTCGCCGACCTTCAGCTCGGTCTGCTCCATGGTGCCGACGCTGGCCGGCACCTGGAACGAGTTTCCGCCGGCGAACTCGATGCCCAGGCTGAACCCGCGCAGGGCGAAGCTGAACACGGCGATCAGGATCAGCGCGCCGGCGACGCTGAACCACAGCTTGCGCCGGCCCACGACGTCGAGGCCCGCCTCACCCCGGTAGAGCCGGCTCGCCAGCCCACTCTTAGCAGCAGCCATCTCAGGCCTCCTTGACGCGCGAGGTGCGGGTGGCCTGCTCGGTCCGCGCGGGCGGGAGGATCCGGCCGAGACCGCTGACCCGCGGGGACAGGAACGCCCGGGTCCGGGCGAACATCGTCATGATCGGGTGACGGAAGAGGAAGACCACGACCAGGTCGAGAACCGTGGCGAGGCCGAGGGCGAAGGCGAAGCCCTTCACCGCGCCGACCGAGACGACGTAGAGCACCACCGCCGACATGATCGTGATCGCGTTCGCCGAGATGATCGTGCGGCGGGCCCGGATCCAGGCGCGCGGCACCGCGCTACGCGGACTGCGGCCCTCGCGGATCTCGTCCTTGAGCCGCTCGAAGTAGATGACGAACGAGTCCGCCGCCACACCGAGTGAGACGATCATGCCGGCGATGCCGGCGAGGGTGAGGGTGAAGCCGATCTGCCGGCCGAGCACCACGAGCGCGCCGAAGACCAGCAGCGCCGACAGCACCAGGCTCAGGAAGATCACCGAGCCGAGCAGGCGGTAGTAGAAGAACGAGTAGATGATGACCAGCAGCATGCCGATGCCGGCGGCGAGCAGGCCGGCCCGCAGGTGGCTCGCGCCGAGGGTGGCGGTGACGTTCTGCGACTCCTGCGGCTCGAACGTGACCGGCAGCGCGCCGTAGCGCAGCTGGCCCGCCAGGGTGTTGGCCGTCTTGTTGTCGAAGTTGCCGGTGATCTGCGAGTCGCCGGTCAGCACGCCCTGGATCTCCGGCGAGGAGACCACCTTGTTGTCGAGCACGACGGCCACGCGGCACTTGCCGTCCTGGCCCAGCGCGGTCTGGTCGCAGGCCTGGCCGGTGTTGTTGAACGCCTCGCGGGTCAGCTCGGTCCACTTCTTCTGGCCGTCGCCCGTGAAGTTCAGGCTGACCACCCAGGAGCTGGTCTGGTCGATCACCGCGTTGGCGTCGTCCACGTCGGTGCCGAGCACCTTGGCGACGTCGAGCAGGTACTTGCTGGCGCCGTCCTCGCAGGCGACCGCCTTCTGGTTCTCGTCCTTGATCGACGCCGCCGGCCGCTTGTCGAGCTGCTCGCAGCCGATGGTGGGGACGTTGAACTGCATCTCCGGCGACAGCACCGCGACCTCGCGCGGGGTGAGCGCGCCGAACGGCTTGAGCTTCTCCGCCAGCGACGGGTCGGTGGTCAGGTCGGCCGGGCCCTGCAGCGCGCTGGCCGTCTGCCACGCGGCCGCGCCGACCTTCTGCTCGACAGCCTTGCGCTGCTCCTCGACGCCCTGCGGCAGCGGAGCCGCGCTGGCGCTGGGCGACGGCGCGGCGGCGCTCGGCGAGGCCGGGGCGGACGCCGACGGGGTCGAGCTCGGGGCGGGAGCCATGCCGCCCTGGCCGCCGGCGCTCGGCGACGCGGTCGCCTTCGCCGAGGGCGCGGCGCTGCCCGACGGCTTCGGGGTGGCGCTGCCCGACGGGGCGGGGGACGCGCTGCCGGACGGGGCCGGCGTGGGCGTGGCGGCCGGCGGGGTCACCTGGCCGCTGCCGTCGGCGGCCTTGAGCACCTTGCGGAAGCGCAGCTCGGCCGCGCTGCCGACGTCCTGGAGGTCCCGGTTCTCGCCGGGCAGGGAGATGACGATGTTGCGGTTGCCCTCGGTGACCACCTCGGCCTCGGCCACGCCGAAGGCGTTGACCCGGTTCTCGATGATCTGGCGGGCCTCCTCCAGGTTCTCCCTCGTCGGGGGCCGGCCGTCGATGCTGTTCGTCGCCTCCAGCGTCAGCCGGGTGCCGCCGATCAGGTCCAGGCCGAGCCGCGGCTCGAGCCGGTCCTTCCAGCCACCCTTGGCGCCGCCCGCGAAGAAGACCAAAAGATAGAGGACGACGAAGATGAGCCCGAGCACGGCGAGCTGCCGCCCGGGCCGCATCTGTCCCTGAGGTGGTGCCACGGCTGTCCTGTCTCCCTGTACGGTCGCGCCGCGGGCGCGGCGGCGACGGTTGTGGGGCCGGGGATCCCGGCCATGTGTCTGTGCTGGCCGGCACTCCGACGCCGACACGGCTGCCCCGGTCGGCGCGGGAGCGCCGACCGGCGGTCGTCGCGCGCCGGCGTCGGGTGTCGACCCAACTATCCAGTTTTAGCGGCGCCTCCGCTGCCCCGTTCGGGCAACGACGGTCACTCCTTGACGGTCTCGGCCTCTTCCGCGGCGGCCGGCTCGGTCGACTCGACCCGCTCGGCCTGGCTGACCACCCGGGCGATGGCCGGGCGGGCGTACCGGGTCTGCACGCCGGGAGCGACCTCGAGCAGGACGGTTTCGTCGTCGACGCCGGTGACCGTGCCGTAGAGGCCGCCGATGGTGACCACCTCGTCGCCGGGGGCGAGGGCGGACTGCATCTGCGCCGCCTCGCGGCGGCGCCGCTGCTGGGGGCGGATCATCATGAAGTACATGACGCCGAAGAGCAGGGCGATCATGAGGAGCGGCATGAGGCTGCCGCCTCCCCCGCCGCCCGCTGCTGCGTAGAGCACGGTTACTGACCTTCCCACTGGCCTTCGGCCCGGCACGAATGGCGCCGGAGCGGAGGCGGATTCTCACGTCCTGTACAGACCGCGGCGAGTCTAGTCCCTGCACCTGGGAACGCCGAATGCGGCACAGATCACGTTCGGGTCACGGCTGATCTGCGGCGGCCTCGGGCGCGGCGGAGAACAGATCGGGCACGTGAGGGGCGCCTGCGCCAAATGTACCATTCGGTGGCGTACGCCCCAGATGGTGCCAGGCGGCCTCGGTGGCCACCCGCCCCCGGGGCGTACGCGCGAGCAGCCCGGCCCGCACCAGGAACGGCTCGCACACCTCCTCGACCGTGTCCGGCTGCTCCCCCACCGCCACCGCCAGGGTGGACAGCCCCACCGGCCCGCCCCGGAACGAGTCCACCAGGGCCGTGAGCACCGCCCGGTCGAGCCGGTCCAGCCCGAGCGCGTCCACGTCGTACACGGTCAGGGCCGCCCGGGCGGTCTCCACGGTGACCACGCCGTCGGCCCGGACCTCGGCGAAGTCGCGGACCCGGCGCAGCAGCCGGTTGGCGATCCGGGGGGTGCCCCGGGAGCGGCCGGCGATCTCCGCGGCGCCGTCGTCGGTGATCGGCACCCCGAGGATGCGCGCCGAGCGGCGCAGCAGCGTCTCCAGGTCGGCCGGGGAGTAGAAGTCCAGATGCGCGACGAAGCCGAAGCGGTCGCGCATCGGCCCGGTCAGCAGCCCGGACCGGGTGGTCGCGCCGACCAGGGTGAACGGCTCGACGTCCAGCGGGATCGCGGTGGCGCCCGGACCCTTGCCGACGATCACGTCGACCCGGAAGTCCTCCATCGCGCTGTACAGCAGCTCCTCCGCCGGCTTGGCGATGCGGTGGATCTCGTCGATGAACAGCACGTCACCCTCGGCGAGGCTGGTCAGGATGGCCGCCAGATCGCCGGAGCGCTCGATCGCCGGGCCGCTGGTCACCCGGATGCCCGAGCCCAGCTCGGCGGCCACGATGTTGGCCAGGGTGGTGTTGTGGACGACCAGGTCGTTGACCGTGAACGTGTGGTCCCCGTCGACCGTCAGGCATCGGCACTCGTGCAGGCCAGCCGGTTCGACCGACGCCACCCTGTCCGCCGCCAACCGCTCCTCGAACCGGTCCCGGCGCGGCGCCCACTCGGCAAGTCGCCGGCCCCGCTCACCGATCACGGTCACCCGCTGGACGAACCTCGCTACGTCGTCCTGGCTCGTGATGCTGAGCCGCCAGGACTCGTGTGGCCGACCCTGATAGCGACCCCGCTTGAGCTTCAGCCGCGACTGAATCCCGAGCCGGAGGAGAAGGTGCTGCACATCGACAAGCAGACCGTGCGAGACGCTGTAGAACTCGACCACCACGTCGTAGCGGTCCCGCCCCCGGCGGCTCACCGTCCCGTCACAGGCGAAGTAGGCGCCGAGGAAGGCCGAGACCTGCCAGCTGTCACCGCGGAATACGAACGACGGCACCCGTTTCTGCCAGGCGTTCTTGTCGAGCAGGCCGTGTTCGTCCAGCCAGGGACGGAGGCCGGAAATCCTGATCAGCGAACTCCGGGCGCTGTTGGGCCGGGTGGTGTGGGCGTGCCCGAGCCGGTCACAGGTGGACCGGAAATCGGCGAGCACGTCCTCGTCCCCCCCGGTGAAGGTCACCTGGTTGGTCGTGCACCCATCGCCGATGAGGTAGCCGGCGAGCTTGTACTCGTCGACCTCCTGCGTGCCGTCGACGACAAGGCCCGGACACAGAACGTTGGCGACGAAGTCCCGCTCAGTCAGGTCGCCGGCCTTGACCCAGCCTTCGGGCGTCCAGAACGGGTGGTCGGGAGCGGCGACGACTTCCCGCCCACTCGTGGTTCGGATTTGGACCGAGTCAAGCTCGCCCTGCTCGTGCACCGCCGTCACCATGGCGCCTTCGCCGGTCCGAGTGATCACCCGGTCCCCTACGGCGATGTCACCGAGCCTCCGTCGCGACCCGTCCTCCAGCAGCACCAGGGCGTCAACGGAAACGGGTTTTCCCAGCCCGGGCGGCCCGGACAGGAGGATGTGGTCCGGCGGGGAGCCGCGCCGCATCGCGCCCTGGAGCAGCAGCTCGAGCTGGTCGCGGACCCGGTGCTGGGCGATGAACTCCTCCAGCCGCTTGGGCCGGACGCTGGCCTCCGCGTCCCGCTCGGCGTCGTTGACGTACGCCGAGACGAGATTGCCGTCCTCCCCCGTCATCGGGTCCGGCCGAGGAGGCGGATGGCCTGCTTGAGCAGGACCGGCACGGGCGGGGGCGTGCCCTCGACCGTCTCGGCGACGGCGGCCACGGCCTGGTCGGCCTGGCCGGCCGTCCAGCCGAGCCCGACGAGGGCCTGGCGGACCTGGTCGGGCCAGGCACCCGCGGTGACCCCGGCCGCGCCGTCCGGCCCGACCGGCACCGGTCCGATCCGGTCACGCAGCTCCAGGACGAGGCGCTCCGCGCCCTTCTTGCCGATGCCCGGCACCCGGGTCAGCGCGGCGGTGTCGGCGTTGGCGATCGCCTTGCGCACCGCGTCCGGGGTGTGCACGGCGAGCACGGCCTGGGCCAGCCGGGGGCCCACCCCGCTGGCCGTCTGGAGCAACTCGAACAGCTGCTTGGCGTCGTCGTCGGCGAAGCCGTACAGGGTGAGCGAGTCCTCCCGGACCACGAGGCTGGTCGCGAGCCGGGCCGGCTGGCCGACCCGCAGCTCGGCGAGGGTGGCGGGCGCGCACTGCACGGCCAGGCCGATCCCGCCGACCTCCACCACCGCGTGATCGGGACCGGTCGCGGTGACCGTGCCGCGCACACTGGCGATCATCGAAATCCTCCTCGTCGGGCCCGGTCGGCCGCGGCGGCCAGCTTCGAGCGCGTACCGCCGCGCCAGATGTGGCAGATGGCCAGGGCGAGGGCGTCGGCGGCGTCGGCCGGCCGCGGCGGCTCCGGCAGCCGCAGCAGCCGGGTGACCATGGCCGTCATCTGCGCCTTGTCCGCCTGGCCGGAGCCGGTGACGGCGGCCTTGACCTCGCTCGGGGTGTACGTCTGCACGGGCAGCCCGGCCCGGGCGCCGGCCAGCACGGCGATGCCGCTGGCCTGGGCGGTGCCCATGACGGTACGCACGTTGTGCTGGCTGAAGACCCGCTCGACGGCGACGCTGTCGGGGCGGTGCTCGGCCACGAGCCGGGTGAGCGAGGTGTCCAGGTGCAGCAGGCGCGTGGGCAGCTCGTCCTCCGGATCGGTGTGGACGACGTAGTAGGCGACCAGGGTGCAGGGCCGGCCCGGCACGCCCTCGACGACGCCGACCCCGCACCGGGTCAGCCCCGGGTCGACGCCGAGCACGCGCACGTTGCCTCCTCCCCGACCGCCGGCAGTACGTGTGTTCGACACCCTACTGGTCCCCCCGGACACCCGCCGCCGGGGACACACCGGAGGGACGCCGGTTCCTCCCCGCGCATCGACCCGGATCGCGCTCACCCCCGGATCTCCGTTTCAGAGGCCGGGACGGCAGGCGCCACATAAGGTGGCCGTCGAGTATGTGTCGCCGACCCATGTGCGGTGGGCCACACAACTCGTAACTTCTTGCGCCATGACGGCAGAACCAGTGGCGGTCCCCCACGTCGTACAGGTCGACCTGGCCGGTCGCACCGCCCTCGTCACCGGCGGTGGCAGCGGCATCGGCCGGGCCTGTGCCCTGCGGCTGGCCGCGGCCGGCGCGTCCGTGCTGGTGGTCGACCGCAACGTCGAGGCGGCCAAGGAGGTCGCGGCCGAGGCCGGCGGGCGGGCCGAGGGGGTCGACCTGGCCGACGCGGCGGCGATCGACCGGCTCGACGCCGCCGTGGACATCGTGGTCAACAACGCCGGACTGCAACATGTCGCGCCGGTGCAGGACTTCCCGGCCGACCGCTTCGCCTACATCCACCGGGTGATGGTGGAGGCCCCGTTCCTGCTCGTCCGGCGTGCCCTGCCGCACATGTACGCCCGGGGCTGGGGCCGCATCGTCAACATCTCCTCGGTGCACGGGCTGCGTGCCTCCGCGTACAAGTCGGCGTACGTCTCGGCGAAGCACGCGCTGGAGGGGCTGTCGAAGGTGGTGGCGCTGGAGGGCGCGGCGCACGGGGTGACGGCCAACTGCATCAACCCGGCGTACGTGCGCACGGCGCTGGTGGAGAGCCAGATCGCCGACCAGGCGGCCACCCACGGCATCCCGGAGTCCGAGGTGGTGGAGAAGATCATGCTGGCCCGGGCCGCGATCAAGCGGCTGATCGAGCCCGAGGAGGTCGCGGAGCTGGTCGCCTACCTGTGCTCCCCGCCGGCCTCCTTCATCACCGGCGCCTCGATCGCCCTCGACGGGGGCTGGACGGCGAACTAGTGGCGCCCCGCACAATGTCGGTCATGTCGTCGCCGGTGGAGTTCCTGGAACTGCTCGCCCGGGAGGCGGCCGCGGTCGAGTTCGAGGGGCCGCTGGTCGCCGCCCGGGCCGCCGGCCTGCCCGCCGACCGACTGGCCGAGCTGGAGCAGGCCAAGGTGGTGGCGCTGCGGGTCCGCGCGCTGCTGGAGCGCCGGCGCCGCCGGGAGATCGAGCTGTCCGGCCTGTACGACACGGCGAGCGACCTGGCCGGCCTGCGCGACCTGGACGACGTGCTGCGGGCGATCGTGCACCGGGCCCGCAACCTGCTCGGCGCCGACGTGGCGTACATGACGCTGAATGACGACGAGCACGGCGACACGTACATGCGGGTCACCGACGGGTCGGTCTCGGCCCGGTTCCAGCGGCTGCGGCTGCCGATGGGCGCCGGCCTGGGCGGCCTCGTGGCGCAGTCCGGCACCCCGTACGTCACCGCGAACTACCCGGAGGACGACCGCTTCCACCACACCGGGGAGATCGACGCGGGGGTGGGCGAGGAGGGCCTCGTGGCGATCCTCGGGGTGCCGCTGCGGCTCGGCTCCACGTCGATCGGCGTGCTGTACGCGGCCAACCGCTCGGCCCGGCCGTTCGCCCGCGAGGAGGTGGCGCTGCTGGTCTCCCTGGCGGCACACGCGGCGGTGGCCATCGACACGGCCCGGCTGCTGGCCGAGACCCGCGCGGCGCTGGAGGAGCTGTCGGCGGCGAACAGCACGATCCGCGCGCACAGCAGCTCCGTGGAGCGGGCGGCGGCGGCGCACGACCGGATGACCGCGCTGGTGCTGCGCGGCGGCGGGGTGGAGGACGTGGCGGCGGCGGTCACCGAGGTGCTCGGCGGGGCGCTGCTGGCGCTCGACGCCGAGGGCCGGCGGCTGGCCCGGGTGGGCGACATCGAGGAGCCCGACCGGGCGGACCTGGTCGAGGCGGTGGCGGCGTCGCGCACCGAGGGGCGCAGCGTCCGCCGCGGCCCGCTCTGGTACGCGGCGGTCGTGGCCGGCGCGGAGAACCTGGGCGCGCTGGTGCTGCGCCCCGACGGCGAACTGGTCGACGCCGACCAGCGGATCCTGGAACGGGCGGCCCTGGTCACCGCGCTGCTGCTGCTGTTCCGCCGGACGGTCGCCGAGGCCGAGGGGCGGGTCCGGGGTGAGCTGCTCGACGACCTGATCGCCCGGCCGCTGCGGGACACCGACGCGCTGCGCAGCCGGGCCCGCCGGCTCGGGGTGGACCTGGACGCCCCACACGCGCTGGTGGCGGTCGACGACGACGCGATCGCCGCGACCGGGTCGGCCCGGCAGCGGGTGCTGTCCTGGGCCACCACGTACGCCTCGACCCGCGGCGGCCTGGCGGCGGCGCGCGACGGCCGGGTGGTGCTGATGCTGCCCGGCCGGGACGCGGGCGCCGCGGCCCGCGCGGTGTCGCGGGACCTGTCCCGGATCACGGGACGGCCGGTGACCGCCGGGGCGAGCGGCCCGTCGACCGGCCCGGCGTCGCTGGCGGGCGTCTTCCAGGAGGCGGACCGCTGCCTGTCGGCCCTGGGTGCGCTGGGTCGGGCCGGGCAGGGGGCGAGCACGGCCGAGCTGGGCTTCGTCGGGCTGCTGCTCGGGGCGGTGGGCGGCGACCGGAGCGACCGGGACGTGGCCCGGTTCCTGGCCGCCACGGTCGGGCCGGTGGTGGACTACGACGCCCGGCGGGGCACCGCCCTGGTCCGGACACTGGAGGCGTACTTCGGGGTGGGCGGGAGCCTGGCCCGGGCGGCCGAGCTGCTGCACGTGCACGTCAACACGGTGACCCAGCGGCTGGAGCGGGTCGGCCAGCTCCTCGGCGCGGACTGGCAGAAGCCGGAACGGGCGCTGGAGGTGCAGCTGGCGCTGCGCCTGCACCGCCTGCGTACGCCCTCCGGCTGAGGCGGCCGGGCTCCGGCGCTCAGCGGGCGCGGATGCCCTCCAGCACGCCGTCGACGATCCGCTCGGGGAGCGGGACCTCGTCCAGGTCGGGGTGCCAGCGCAGCAACCGCTGGATCAGCATCGGGCCGGTGAGCAGGGCCATCGCCACCTCGACGTCGAGGTCGGCGCGCAGCTCGCCGCTGCGCACCCCCCGGCGGAGCACCTCGCGCATCAGCGTCCGGCGGGGCTCGATGATGTTCTGGTACAGCTGGTAGTGGTCCGGGCTGCGGTTCGCCTCGGGCACGAGGCACGGCATGATCTTCGCGGCCCGGGGATCGATGTTGTGGCCGACCGCGCCGACCAGCAGCACGAGGTCGTCCCGGACGGAGTGGCCGGCCGGCTGCGGCACGATGCCCTTGAGCCGGCGCAGCGCGTCGATCAGCAGCGCGTTCTTGCCGGGCCAGCGGCGGTAGATGGTGTTCTTGCCCACCCCGGCCCGAGCGGCGATCGCCTCGATCGTCAGCGTCTCGATCGTGTTGCCGTCGGCGAGCAGGTCGAGGGTGGCCTCCACGATGGCCTCGTCCGCGGCAGATGTCATGCCCGACATTGTCGCCGAACCTACGGGGTTCCAGCCAACTCCGGCTCGCCGGCCACCGGCGACGCCGACGGCCGACGCTCGGCGCGGCCGGGCAGCCAGCGCAGCGCGACCACGACGCCGAGCGCGGCGACCGCCGCGGACAGCGCCGCGGCCCAGTGCATGGCCGAGACGAAGGCGTGGTCGGCCGCCGCGACGAGGTGCGGCGCCGCCGGCCCGAGCTGGCCCGCCACCGCGTACGCCCCGGAGATCGACTCGCCGGCGGCCTCGTGGGCCTGGGCGGGCAGGCCGCGCAGGGCCGGCGCGACGTCGTCCCGGTACACCGCCGACAGGACCGAGCCGAGGACCGCGACGCCCAGCGCCCCGGCGACCTGCCGGACCGTGTTGCTGACGGCCGAGCCGACACCCGCCTTCTCCCGGGGCAGCGCCGACATGACCGACTCGGTGGCCGGCGGCATGACGTTGGCCATCCCGGCGCCCTGGAGCAGGTAGAGCACCAGGATCACCCAGATCGGGGTGCCCGCGTCGACGAACGCGAACGCCCCGAGGGTCACGGCGGTCAGGGTCAGCCCGACGACCGCGACAGCCCTGCCCCCGTACCGGCGGACCATCGCCGCGCTGCGCGGGGCGAAGACCAGTTGGGCGGCGGCGAACGGCAGGAAGAGCAGACCGGTCTCCAGCGGGCTGTAGCCGCGCACGAGTTGCAGGTAGAACGAGCTGAAGAACATCACGCCCATCGCGGCGAAGAAGACCAGCCCGACCATCGCCACGGGCGCGGCGAAGCGGGGCACCCGGAACAGCCGGACGTCCAGCGACGGGTGGTCGCTGCGCAGCTCGTGCGCGACGAACCAGGCCAGCACCGCCAGGCCGCCGAGGGTCGACGCCCAGACCAGGGGCCGGCCGAAGCCGTGCTCGCCGCCGTCGATGATGCCGTACGTGAGCGCCACCAGCCCGACCACGGACAGCAGCACGCCGGGCAGGTCGATCCGGCCGGGTTCGGGATCGCGGGACTCGGGCACCAGCAGGGCGACCAGGACCACGCCCAGCACGACCACGGGTACGTTGATCAGGAAGACCGATCCCCACCAGTAGTGCTCCAGCAGCACACCGCCGAGGATCGGGCCGATCGCCACGGCCAGACCGACGGCCCCGGCCCAGATGCCGATCGCCCGGCCACGTTCGCGGGGGTCGAAGACGTTGGAGATGATCGACAGGGTCACCGGCATGATCGCCGCTCCGCCCACGCCCATCAGCGCGCGGGCCGCGATCAGCTGGCCGGGGTTCTGGGCGTACGCCGACAGCAGCGACGACAGCCCGAAGAGCACCAGGCCGATCAGCAGGAAGCGCCGGCGGCCGGCGCGATCGCCGAGGACGCCGAAGGTGAAGAGCAGGCCGGCGAAGACCAGGGTGTACGAGTTGATGGACCACTCCAGTTCGCCCTGGCTGGCGCCGAGACCGTGCACGGGGTCGGCGAGGGTGCGCAGGGCGACGTTGAGGATGGTGTTGTCGAGGACGACGACGAGGAGGCTGATCACCAGCACCCCCAGGATCGCCCACCTCCTCGGATGTCCGGTGTTCTCGTGCGGTTGCATGTGCGGCTCCCCCCGGCTCGCCCCGCCGCGGTAGATTCGATACGGGGCAGACTCGTAATGCCGGTGAGCCTATGCGAGGACGTTTCGATACGGAACCGATCCGTATCGTTTGTGCGTCAGGTCACCCGGCGCCGCGGTCGGGCCCCACCCCGGTCCGAGGGTGGCCGCCGCGTCTTGATCGCCTCGATGTCGGCGACATGGGGCTATCCGAGCCCTCCGGATGCCGCCATGTCGGCGACATGGTGGCGGATCACCCGACCCGGGTGCGGCGATCGGCCCCGTATGTCCGGTCCGTGGGTTGGGGGGTGACCGGCGTCGGGTGGGATCGTGGCCGGGGCGGGGTGGATGCCGGTGCCGTGATCGACTCCATGGCGGCGACATGGGGCTGTCCGATGACACGGATGCCCCGATGTCGGTGGCATGGAGTGGGTCATCCCGGCCGGGGTGCGGCGATTCGCCGCCGTGTGTCTGGTTCGCGGCTGCTGCTGGTGTGATCGGCGGCATCGTGGGGGCGGAATCGTGGCCGGGGCGGGGTCGTTACACCTGGCGCACGACCGAGCAGCAACCGATGCCCCGGAGGTAGCACGACGCCCCCCGTCGGCTTTCCGGATCGAGGCGAGTCCTTGCCGGGTTCGGGCCGGGTGGAATGCGGGCCGGCTGCCGGTCGTTGTACATGGTCCCGGTGCCCGTGACGAGGCACTCCTTGGCCCGACCGGGCATCCCTGCCCCGCGGTCGCACCGGGCTCTTTCCCCCCCTTTTTCACGCTTTCGAGCGCCTGACGGTGCTTGCGCACACGCCTGCCCGATCCCCCTCGGCGGTGTGCGCCAACCCCCGAATGGAGCTTTGATGATGAACACGATGCTGCGTAAGAGCGTTCTCGGTATTGCCGGTCTCGCCTTCGCCGGTGGCCTCGCCGCCGGTCCCCTGCACACCACGGCCGCGCACACCGTCCCGGCGCAGGTGAAGCCGGTCGCGGTGGCCGTGCAGGCCGACAAGCCCGACAGCGGCAAGCTGGTCCCGCATGGGGTGCAGGGCGCGCAGTCGCGCATCGACCTTGATGGCGAGCAGGTGGCGAACGTGAAGGCGATCATCGCGGCGACGAAGAAGGCCGGCCTGCCTGAGCGGGCCGCGGTGATCTCGATCGCCACCAGCCTGCAGGAGTCGAAGCTGGAGAACCTGGGGCACCTGGGTGACCGTAACGACCACGACTCGCTGGGCCTGTTCCAGCAGCGTCCGTCGTCGGGTTGGGGCACCCCGGAGCAGATCACGGACCCGGAGTACTCGACGACGGCGTTCCTGAAGGGTTTGAAGCAGGTGGACGGGTGGCAGGACATGCCGCTGACCGACGCCGCGCAGACGGTGCAGGTGTCGGCGTACCCGGACGCGTACGCGCAGTGGGAGCAGCAGGCCGCCGACCTCGTCGCCCAGCACTGGAACAGCTGACCCACCGAGCAGCTGACCCGAGCACGATCGAACACGCAGGCAGGACGCCGCTGGCCGGCACCCCAGGACGGGTGCCGGCCAGCGGCGCTTCGGGACGGGCGGGGGCAGGCCCGTGGGTGGGAATCAGCGGACGATCTTGATGTTGAAGTTGCCGGTGCCGAGCCTGCCGTAGAGGCGCAGCCAGAGCGGCAGCAGCATCTCGGTGCCACGGGCGGTGGTGATGTCGCCCAGGTCGATCACGTCGGTGTGACCGAAGTCGGTGAGCAGTTCGGTGACCGCCTTCTTGGCGTCCGGGTCGTCGCCGGAGACGAAGACGGTGTGGTCGCCGTCGGCGAGTTGGCGCGGGTGGGCCATCAGGTCGGCGGTGAGGGTGTTGAGCGCCTTCACCACCCGGGTCCGCGGGAACGCCCGCTGGATCCGCTCGCCCAGCGAGTCGTCGTTGAGCACCGACAGGGTGGGCGGGAAGCCCTTGCCGAAGTCGAGCGGATTGGCGATGTCCAGGAGGACCTTGCCGGCCAGGTTCTCCTCGCCCACCGCGGTGAGCGCGGGGAGGGATCCGGCGCCACTGATCGCGTTCACCACCAGCTCTGCTTCGCGGGCGGCATCGGCGTGGCCGGCCAGGGCGACCTGGGGGTGGGCGGCGGCCCAGCCGGTCCAGTCACCGGCCCGGGTCGCCGCCACGTCGCGGGTCCCGACGGTGACCTCGTGCCCCCGCTCCGTTGCCCGTGCGGCGATCGCCCGCCCGACCATGCCGGTGCCCAGTACTGCGATGCGCATGTCGAAAATCCCGTCCTCGGTAGCCGCGCGTGGCTCGTGCCCCGCGCTTGTCCGGCAGAGACTAACAGACAGGTCTGTCTACCAACTACCCCCGACGACGACCTCCGCCTGGGGGCCGGAGACGGACGGGTCTGTAGCCTGGACCGAGCCGACGAAGCGGAGAGGAGAGCCATGCCCAGGCCGCGTACCCCCGCCGGCTCCGCGCGGGAGCGCATCCTCGACACCGCGTTCCGGCTCTTCTACGCGTACGGTCCGCGCGGCGTCGGGGTGGACACGGTGATCGCCGAGTCAGGCGTGGCCAAGGCGACGCTCTACAAGCACTTCCCGAGCAAGGACGACCTGGTGCTGGCGTACCTGGACAAGGTCGACCAGGCGTGGTTCGGGGCGCTGCGGGCCGCCGCCCGGGACGCCGGCGACGATCCGCGCGAGCAGCTCGTCGGCATGTTCGACGCGCTCGTCGGCGCCTGCCGTCGGGAGGGTTACCACGGCTGCGCCTTCATCAACACCGCCGCCGAGTCGCCCGCCGGCAGCCGGGTGCACGCCCGTACGGTCGAACACAAGGACGTGGTCCGAGCGTGGGTGACCGACCTGGCCCGGCGGGCCGGGGCGGCCGACCCGGCGCTGCTGGCCCGGCAGCTCACCCTGCTGCTCGACGGCGGCCTGGCCGGCGGGGTGCTCGACGGCGACCCGGCGGTGGCCGAGGCGGCCAAGCGCAGCGCACGCGCGCTGGTGGACGCCGCGCTCGCCTGAGCTCGCGGACCGCGTCGGTCACCTCGGCGCGGGGCCTCCGACGGGCCCGCGGACGCCACACGCGGAGCGCCCGGTCGCCGGAGGCGGGGAGGCGTACCGGATCCGGATCCTGAACGCCTGCGCGCGTCGAGTCCCCGGCCGTCGTCCGGCGGTCGTCCGGTCAGGCCACCCAGGCGTAGCGGCGCTCGGGACGGCCGGCCACGCCGTACTTCAGCGTCACCTCGGCCCGCCCCGTGTCCGAGAAGTGCTCCAGGTAGCGGCGCGCGCTGACCCGGGAGATGCCCACCCGATCGGCGCACTCGGCGGCCGAGAGCGTGCCGGAGTGCTGACGCAGGGCGCGCTCCACCAGCTCGGCGGTCTCCGGGCTGAGGCCCCGGGGCAGCGCGGAGGTGGGGATGTGCGCGGCGGTGCGGGAGAGCACCCGGTCGACGTCGGCCTGGTCGCTGACCACCGCGGCGCGCATGGCGTTGCGCCGGGCCGCGTACTGCTCCAACCGGGTCCGCAGCTCGTCGAAGTGGAAGGCTTGAGCAGGTAGTTGACCGCGCCGTAGCGGACCGCGCGCCGGACCGCCTCGGCCTCCCGCGCCGCGCTGATCACCAGGATGTCGCAGTCGTGCCGGGCGGCGCGCAGCCGGGTCACCACGTCCAGGCCGAACATGTCGGGCAGGTACAGGTCGAGCAGCACCAGGTCGGGACGGAGCTCGTCCACCGCCGCGATCGCCTGCTCGCCGGTGCTCGCCGTGCCGACCACGCGGAAGCCGGGGACGCGCTCGACGAACCCACGGTGGATGCGGGCGACCATGAAGTCGTCGTCGACGACCAGTACGTCGATCATCGGACTCCCTCCAGCGCGGCGGGCGCCGACAGCCGGGCGGTGAACATCGCGCCCTCCTCGGTGTTGCTCACCGCCACCTCGCCGCCGTGGCGCTTGCACACCAGTCGGGTGAGCGCCAGCCCGATGCCGCGCTCGCCGCCCTGCGCCGCCTTCGTGGTGAAGCCGTGGGTGAACACCTCCTGGGCCAGCTCGGGGGCGACCCCCGGCCCGGAGTCCCGGACCACGATCTCGACCGACGAGGCGTCCTGGCGCAGCTCGACCTCCACCCAGGCGGGGCGCTCCGCCGGGTCGCCGCCCGCCTCCCGGGCGCCCGCCACCGCCTCGACCGCATTGTCCACCAGGTTGCCGAGCACGGTGGCGACGTCCGCCGACAGCTCCGGCGGCAGCCGGTCCAGCCCGGTCCGCTCGGAGATCCGCAGCTCCACCCGGCGTTCGGCCGCGACGGCCGACTTGGCCATGAGCAGCGCGGCGACCGCCGTGTCGTGGATCCGGCTGGTGACGGTGAGGTCCAGGGACGCCCGGCGCTGGCTCAGCGCGTCGACGTACCGGACCACCTCGTCGTGCTCACCGATCTGGATCAGCCCGGAGATGGTGTGCAGCTGGTTGGCGAACTCGTGGGTCTGCGCGCGCAGCAGCTCGGTGGTGCTGCGGAACGAGCCGAGCTCCTGCTCGAGTCGGGCCAGCTCGGTGCGGTCCCGCAGGGTGGTCACCGAGCCGAGCCGGCGGCCGTCCTTGACCACCGTCATCCGGTTCATCACCAGCACCCGGCCGCCCCGGACGACCACCTCGTCGCGGGCCTCCGGGCCGCCCGTGCCGGCCAGCACGTCCCGCAGCCGCCCGGAGATCCGCAGGTCGGCGAGGCTGCGGCCGAGGCAGTGCTCGGGCAGGTCGAGCAGCCGGCGGCCGACCGCGTTCACCAGGGTGACCCGGTGGTGCGGGTCGAGCGCGATCACCCCCTCGGCGATGCCGTGCAGCAGCGCCTCCCGGTGCTCGGCCAGCCCGGCGATCTCCCGCGGCTCCAGGCCCAGGGTCTGCCGCTTGATCCGCCGGGCCAGCAGCCACGACCCGACCAGCCCGAGCCCGCTGGCGATGCCCAGGTAGGTCAGCAGGTAGGAGGAGGCCCCGACCAGTCGCTGCGACCAGGTCGGCGACGCCTCGCCGACCACCACCACGCCCAGGTGCCGGCCGGCGTTCTTCCTCGTCTCTGTGTCGTCGCCGAGCACCGGCACCTGCGCCACCAGTTGGCGCGACCCGCCAACCTCCAGCTCCCCGAACCAGCTCCGCCCCCGCAGGACGGCGGGGTCCCCGACCACCAGCGGGCTGCCCACCAGGGTCGGGTCGGTGGAGCTGACCACCCGGCCCCGGTCGTTCGCCACGGTCACCGAGGTCACGCCGGACTGGTTCGCGGTGGTCTGCACCAGGGGGGCGATGAGCTCCCCGGCGCCCGGCTGGCCGAGCGGCTCGCGCAGCAACGGACTGGCGGCGAGCTGCTCGCCGAGGGCGGCGACCCGGCGCCCCTCGACCCGGTTGAAGGTGGCTGCGGACTGGGCCAGCGACACGGCCGCCACCGCCACCAGCACCACGACGATGATCGCGAGCTGGAGGACGAGCAGTTGCCCGGCGAGCGTACGGCGCCGGGACGTGACCGCGACCACAAAGACCTCAACTTCCGCTGGGAACAGAAGGCAGACGCGGGGCCTGCCGGGAAGCCACTATCTTGCCGCCGGACACCACCGAAACGGAAGAGAAACAAGATGGCAACTCGGAGAAACGCGCTGGTCATGGGCGTTGCCGCCGCTGCGGCGATCGCCCTCGGCGGCTGCGGCGCCACCGCCGACAAGAACACCGACGGAGCCGGCGACGGCAAGCCGGTCGCCGGACTGCGGATCATGGTCCCCAACACCCCCGGCGGCGGATACGACACCACCGCCCGGACCGCCGCGAAGGTGATGGAGGACGCGAAGATCGCCACCGGTGTGCAGGTGTTCAACCTGCCGGGCGCGGGCGGCACCGTGGGCCTCCAGCGGACGGTGAACGAGAAGGGCAACGGCAAGCTCGCCATGCAGATGGGCCTGGGCGTCGTCGGTGCCTCGTACACCTCGAAGTCGGCGGCCACGCTGACCCAGACCACCCCGCTGGCCAAGATGATCGAGGAGGCCGGCGCCATCGTGGTGCCGAAGGACTCCCCGTACAAGACCATCGGCGACCTGGTCGCGGCCTGGAAGGCGAACCCGAAGGGCCTCGCCGTCGGCGGCGGCTCGTCGCCCGGCGGCCCGGACCACCTGCTGCCGATGCAGCTCGCGAAGACCGTCGGCATCGACCCCCGCCAGGTCAACTTCGTCTCGTACGACGGCGGCGGCGAGCTGCTGCCGGCCCTGCTCGGCAACAAGGTGGCCTTCGGCGCCAGCGGCTTCGGCGAGTTCCTCGACCAGGTCGAGGCCGGCCAGCTCCGCGTCCTCGCGGTCACCAGCGAGGCCCCGATCGAGGCGCTCAAGGACGTTCCGACGCTCAAGGCGTCCGGCATCGACCTGGTGTTCACCAACTGGCGCGGGATCGTCGCCCCGCCCGGCATCAGCGAGGCGGACAAGAAGGTCTGGATCGACGTGCTGACGAAGATGCACGACTCCGCCGAGTGGAAGGCCGAGCTGGCCAAGCGCGGCTGGACCGACGCGTTCGTCACCGGCGACGCCTTCGGCACGTTCCTCACCGAGCAGGACAAGACGGTGGCCGAACTGCTCAAGCAGCTCGGGTTGGCGTGACCGGGATGACGACCCGACCGGGCCGGGGCGGCGAGGCGCCGCCCCGGCCGTACCCCGAAGACGAGTCGGACCGGCCGGTGGACGTGCCGCCGGCCGGCCCCGCGGAACCGGCGGCGGCGACGGAGCCGGCCCGGCACACCGACCGCGCCCAGTACGGCGTCTGCGCGTTCCTGGCCCTCGTCGGCGGCTTTGTCATGGTCGAGGCGACGCGCATCGGGCACGCGGTGAACGCCGCCGACCCGATCGGCCCGAAGCCGGTGCCGATCCTGCTCGGCGTGCTGCTGCTCATCGTCGCGGCGATCTACGCGGTGGACGTGTACCGGGGCGGCGTCGGCGAGCCGGAGGCCGGCGAGGACGTCGACCTGACCACCCCGATCGACTGGCGGACCGTGCTGCTGCTGATCGGCGCGTTCCTGGTCAACGCCGTGCTCATCGACCGGCTCGGCTGGGTGATCAGCGGGACCATCCTCTTCTGGGGCTCCGCGTACGCGCTGGGCAACCGCCACTACGTCCGGAACCTGCTGATCGCCGTCGCGCTGTCGCTGGTCACGTTCTACACGTTCGCCATCGGGCTCGGGGTCAACCTGCCCGCCGGCGTGCTGCAAGGGATCCTGTGATGGACAACCTGGGCAATCTGCTCGACGGGTTCGCCAACGTGGTGACCCCGATGAATCTGCTGATCGCGCTGCTCGGCGTGACCATCGGCACCGCCGTCGGCGTGCTGCCGGGCATCGGGCCGGCGATGACGGTGGCGCTGCTGCTGCCCGTCACCTACGGGATGGAGCCCACCCAGGCGTTCATCATGTTCGCCGGGATCTTCTACGGCGGCATGTACGGCGGCTCGACCACCTCGATCCTGCTCAACACGCCCGGCGAGTCGTCGTCGGTGGTGACCGCGATCGAGGGCAACAAGATGGCGAAGGCGGGCCGGGCCGCCCAGGCCCTGGCCACCGCCGCGATCGGCTCGTTCGTCGCCGGCACCATCGCCACCCTGGCCCTCGTCCTGGTCATGCCGCCGGTGGTGGCGTTCGCGGTCAGCCTCGGCGCGCCGGACTACCTGGCGCTGATGCTGCTGTCGTTCATCGCGGTGACCGCGGTGCTCGGCGCGTCCCGGGTGCGTGGCTTCGCCTCGCTGCTGATCGGCCTGGTCATCGGCGTGATCGGGATCGACCAGACCGGCCAGCAGCGGCTCACCTTCGGTATCCCGCAGCTCGCCGACGGCATCGACGTGGTCGTGGTGGCGGTCGGCATCTTCGCCGTCGGCGAGGCGTTGTGGATCGCCGCGCACCTGCGCCGCAAGGCGGGCGAGGTGATCCCGGTCGGCCAGCCGTGGATGGGCAAGCAGGACTGGAAGCGGTCGTGGAAGCCGTGGCTGCGGGGCACCGCGTACGGGTTCCCGTTCGGCGCGCTGCCGGCGGGCGGGGCGGAGATCCCGACCTTCCTGTCGTACGCGACGGAGAAGAAGCTCTCCAAGCACAAGGAAGAGTTCGGCCGGGGCGCGATCGAGGGCGTCGCCGGGCCGGAGGCGGCCAACAACGCCTCCGCCGCGGGCACGCTGGTGCCGATGCTGGCCATCGGCCTGCCCACCAACGCCACCGCCGCGGTGATGCTGGCCGCCTTCCAGCAGTACGGCATCCAGCCCGGCCCGCTGCTGTTCACGCGGGAATCCACCCTCGTCTGGACGCTGATCGCCAGCCTCTTCGTCGGCAATCTGCTGCTGCTGGTGCTCAACCTGCCGCTCGCCCCCGCCTGGGCGCGCCTGCTGCGGATCCCGCGCCCGTACCTCTACGCCGGGATCATCTTCTTCGCGACGATGGGCGCGTACGCGGTCAACGCCCAGCCGTTCGACCTGTTCCTGCTGCTCACCCTCGGCCTGCTCGGCTTCGGCATGCGCCGCTTCGGCCTGCCGGTCCTGCCGCTGATCGTGGGCCTCATCCTCGGCCCGCGCGCCGAGTTGCAGGGGCGGCGTGCGTTGCAGCTCTCCGGCGGCGAGCTGCACGGCCTGATCGGCGGATGGGTGTCCTGGCTGATCTACGCCACGATCGTGATCGCGCTGCTCTGGCCGCTGCTTCGCCGGTTCGTCGTACGTCCCCTTCGGGAGAGGTTGGTGACCGCATGACCGTGCTGGTGGGTTACGTGCCCTCGGCCCTCGGTGAGGCCGCCCTGCGGGCGGCGATCGAGCAGGCGAGGTTCCGCGACGAGCCGCTGCTGGTGGTGAACACCTCGCGCGGGGACGCCTACGTGGACCCGCGGCTCGCCCAGGACCACGACCTGGACCGGGTGGCCCGCGAGCTGACCGCCGCCGGGGTGCCGCACACGATCCGGCAGCTGGTGCGGGGCCGGGACGCCGCCGAGGAGATCGTCGACATCGTCGAGGCGGAGGACGTGTCGCTCGTGGTGATCGGCATCCGGCACCGCACCCCGGTGGGCAAGCTGATCATGGGATCGGCCGCGCAGGAGATCCTGCTCCGGGTGCCCTGCCCGGTGCTCGCGGTGAAGGCCGACTGAGTGGCGCCCGGGGGCTCGGGGGTCCCCGGGCGCGCCCAGACCGCGCTGCTGCTCACGCACACCATCGTGGTGCAGGCGGTCACCTTCATGCTCCGGCCCGCGTCCGCGTACCGGGCGCTGGAGCTGGACGTACCAGGGGCCTGGCTGGGCGTGCTCGGGGCCAGCTTCGCCGTCGTACCGCTGGTGTTGGCCGTGCCCAGCGGGCACGCCGTGGACCGGTTCGGCGAGCGCCGGGTGGCGCTCGCCGGGTCGGTCCTGCTCGCCGCCGCCGGCCTCGGCTTCGTGCTGCTCGCCGGCTCCGTGGCCGGCCTGGTGGTGGCCAGCATGCTGCTCGGCACCGCCCATCTCTGCGCGGTGGTGGCGCAGCAGGCCCTCGTCGCCAACCGCACCCCGGCCGACCGGTACGACGCGGCGTTCGGCTACTACACCTTCGCCGCCTCGCTGGGCCAGGCGCTCGGCCCCGGCCTGATCGTGGTCTTCGGCGGGGACCGCCCGATCCCCGACACCCGGGCGATCTTCCTCGGCGCCACCGCGCTCGCGCTGCCGCTGCTGGTGGCCGCCGCGTTCCTCCGCCCGTCCGGGCACCACCACGCCGCCGCCGGGCCGGGCGGCGGCGGGATGCGCGACCTGCTCCGCCAGCCGGGGCTGGTGCGTGCCCTCACGGTCAGCTGCGTCGTCCTGGCGGCGGTCGACATCACCCTGGTCTACCTGCCCGCCCTCGGCGCCGAACGCGGCATCGCCGCCGGCGCGATCGGCGTGCTGCTCGGGCTGCGGGCGGTCGCCTCGATGGCATCCCGGCTGGGGCTCGGCCGGCTGGTCGCGGTGTTCGGCCGGCGGGCGCTGCTCATCGGCACCGTCGCGCTCTCCGCCGCCGGGCTGGCGCTGCTGCTGCCGCCGCTGCCGTTCTGGGCGATGGCCGTGGTCGTCACCGTCGCCGGTCTCGGGCTCGGCGCCGGTCAGCCGCTGACCATGTCGTTCCTCGCCGAGGTCGCGCCGCCCGGGCTGCGCGGCCGGGCGATGTCCCTGCGGCTCACCGGCAACCGGCTCGGCCAGGTGCTGATCCCCAGCGCCGCGGGTGTGCTGGCGGCCGGCGCCGGGGCGGCCGGGGTGCTCGCCTGCACCGCGGCGGGGCTGGCCGGCGCGGCGGTCGCCGCCACCGGCCTGCACCGGTCGCCGCCCGCGGATCCCGAAACCAACCCCGCATGAGAGGACCCACCACCATGGAGACCCCCACCACCGCCGACCTCTGCGACCGGTACGGCGACGTCCTCGGCTCGTGCGACGCGCAGCTGCGGCAGTTCGGCGGCGTAGCCGCCTTCGGCGGACCCACCGTCACGGTGCGCTGCTTCGAGGACAACGCCCTGGTGAAGTCGATCGTCTCCGAGCCGGGGGAGGGGCGCGTGCTGGTGGTGGACGGCGGCGGGTCGCTGCACACCGCCCTGATGGGCGACCTGATCGCCGGCGCCGCGGCGGAGAACGGCTGGGCCGGCGTGGTGATCAACGGCGCGGTCCGCGACGTCGCCGCCCTGCGAACCCTGCCGATCGGCATCAAGGCGCTCGGCTCGAATCCGCGCAAGAGCGGCAAGACCGGCGCCGGCGAGCGGGACGTCCCGGTGTTCTTCGGCAACTGCGTCTTCACGCCCGGGGCCGAGGTGTACAGCGACGACGACGGCATCGTCGTCCTGCCCGCGCAGGCGTAGGGCCGGTCAGCCCTCGGTGGCCGGGTGGGGGGCGATCTGGCCCTGGCGCAGCCGCGCCGCGCACAGGGCGGCCAGCCTCTCGTACGCGGGGGCACCGATCAGCGCCGTCAGTTCGGGGCCGTACGAGACGTACATCGGCTCGGCGCCGACGTGCGCGTCCGTCGACGAGGTGCACCACCAGTCCAGGTCGTGCCCGCCGGCGCCCCAGCCCCGCCGGTCGAACTCCGACAGCGTGGACACCAGCACCTTCGTGTTGTCCGGCCGCTTCTGCCAGTCCTGGTCGCGCCGGATCGGCAGCTGCCAGCACACGTCCGGCTTGTACTCCAGCGGGTGCACCCCGTCGCGCAGCGCTTGGGCGTGCAGGGCGCAGCCGGCCCCACCCGGGAAGCCGGCCTCGTTGAGGAAGACGCACGGGGCGTCGACGTCCCGGGTGGCGGTGCGCCGGGCCGGGGTCTTGCCGTCGACGGTGTCGTTCTCGGTCCAGTTCTTGAACCCGCGCCGGTAGTGCTGCCAGGTCTCGGGGGTCAGCCGCTTCACCGCGGCCCGGACCCGCTTCTCGTCGTCCGAGTCGGTGAAGAACGCGCCGTGCGAGCAGCAGCCGTCGGCCGCCCGGCCGGCGACGATGCCGTGACATCCCCTGCCGAACAGGCACGTCCACCGGGACAGCAGCCAGGTCAGGTCGGCCCGGACCAGGTGCCTCTCGTCGGCCGGGTCGACGAACTCGATCCACTCCCGGGGGAAGTCCAGCTCCACCTCGCGGCTGCGCGGATCGTCGGGGTCGTCCACCAGCACCCGCAGCTCAATCTGGCCCGTCACCCGGCCCAGCGTACGCCCGGTGCCGGGCTCCCACCGGCGAGCCGCCCATTCGGCGAGGCCCTAGTGTCGTCACCATGCGACTGGGGGTTCTCGACGTCGGTTCGAACACGGTGCACCTGCTGGTGGTCGACGCGCACCACGGGGCGCACCCGTGGCCGGCGCACTCGGAGAAGGTCGTGCTCCGGCTGGCCGAGCAGATCGGCCCGGACGGCGCGCTGACCGAGGCGGGCGCGGAGAGCCTGGTCGGGGCGGTCGGCGAGGCCCGGGAGGCGGCCACCCGGCTGGCCGTGGACGACCTGCTGGCGTTCGCCACCTCCGCCGTGCGGGACGCCGCCAACGCCGGTGAGGTGCTGGCCCGGGTGCGCGAGGAGACCGGCGTGCGGCTGGAGGTGCTCTCTGGCGCCGATGAGGCGCGGATGACGTTCCTCGCCGTGCGGCGGTGGTTCGGCTGGTCGGCGGGGCGGCTGCTGGCGCTGGACATCGGCGGCGGGTCGCTGGAGATCGCGGCGGGCATCGACGAGGAGCCGGACGTCGCCGTGTCGCTGCCGCTCGGCGCCGGGCGGCTGAGCCGGGAGTGGCTCCGGGTCGACCCGGCCGGCGCCGTGCCGCCGTCGGCCGAGGCCGTGGAGGAGCTGCGGGCGTACGTCGACGAGCTGCTCGACCCGGTGGTCGGGAAGATGGCCGACGTGGGCTGGGAACGCCCGGTCGCCACCTCGAAGACGTTCCGCACGCTGGCCCGGCTGGCCGGGGCGGCCCCGTCCCGGGCGGGGCTGTGGGCCCGGCGCAGCCTCACCCGCGACGGCCTGCGGCAGGTGCTCGGCTTCGTCCGGCACATCCCGCCGCGGCAGCTGCCGGAGCTGGAGGGGGTGAGCGCCGGACGCGCCCACCAGCTGCTGGCCGGCGCGCTGGTCGCCGAGGCGGTCATGCGCCGGCTCGACCTGACGTCGCTGGACATCTGCCCCTGGGCGCTGCGCGAGGGGGTCATCCTGCGCCGGCTGGATCAGCTCGAATCGATGTGATTCCGAGGCGTTACGGGGGTTTTGCGACTGCTCGTCACGATGCCGCAACGCGGGCGGGCTACCCTGGCAGGTGTGACTTCCCGCGTCCCGGTGCTCCTGTCCACGTCCTCGGTCTTTCCTGAGCGGACCGCGGCGGCGTTCCAGATGGCCGCGGCGGTCGGCTACGACGGCGTGGAGGTGATGGTCTGGACGGACGCCGTCAGCCAGGACGCCGGCGCGCTGCGCGGGCTGGCCGGGCACTACGGCGTGCCGGTGCTCTCCGTCCACGCGCCCTGTCTGCTGGTCACCCAGCGGGTGTGGAGCCCCGACCCGTGGGAGCGGCTGCGGAAGGCGGCCGAGCTGGCGGAGACCCTCGAGGCGCCCACCGTCGTGGTGCACCCGCCGTTCACCTGGCAGCGCGACTACGCCCGCAACTTCTCCGAGGGGCTGGACCGGATCGCGGGGCAGTTCCCCGGGCTGCGCTTCGCGGTGGAGAACATGTACCCGGTGCGGATGGCCGGCCGCCAGTTCGTCCCGTACGTCCCGGGCTGGGACCCGACCGAGACCGGCTACCCGGCGTACACGCTCGACCTGTCGCACTGCGCGGCGTCGCACACCGACTCGATGGAGATGGCCGACCGGATGGGCGACCGCCTGGCCCACGTGCACCTGGGCGACGGCACGGGCGAGGGGCGCGACGAGCACCTGGTGCCCGGGCGCGGCACCCAGCCCTGCGCCGAGCTGCTGCGCTCGCTGGCCGGGCGCGGCTTCACCGGCTCGGTCGCGGTCGAGGTGACCACCCGGGGCGCGCGGAGCCGCGCCGTGCGCGAGGCCGACCTGCGCGAGGCCCTGGAGTTCGCCCGCGCCAACCTCACCGCCCCCTCCCCGGTCGACGCCTGAGCGCCGGCGCCGTCCAGCGCGCCGACCGGGTGGACGGGGTCAGCTGACCGGCGTCAGCGAGTCGGGCCGGTCAGCTGACCGGCGTCAGCGACTCGGCCGGGGCGGCGGCCTGCTCGCCCACGGCCGCGCGCTTGCGCGCGCGGTGCGCGGCCACGTGCGAGCGGGTGGCGCAGCGCTCCGAGCAGAACCGCCGGCAGCAGTTGGACGAGGTGTCCAGGTAGACGTTGCCGCAGCGCTCGTCGGCGCAGACCCCGAACCGGGCGCTGCCGTACTCGCAGAGCCACACCGACAGGCCCCACACCGCGCCCGCCAGGTACTCCGCGCTCACCGACGCGCCCCGACTGGTCACGTGCATGTGCCAGTCGCTGGAGTCGTGCCCCGAGATGCGCGGTTGCACCGGGTACGCCTCCAGCAGCGCGTTCAGCTCGGCCACCGCCTGGGCGTCCCGCCCCGAGGTGCCGTACTCGAAGACGTCGCGCAGGCGCTTCTGCGCGCGCCGGAAGATCGCCAGGTCCCGATCCGCCACCTCGTCGCGCATCCACGCGTTGTCGTCGGGGATGAGGGCACGCAGGTCGTCGAGGCCGTCCAGCCGGGCGTTGACCAGGTCGACGCCGGTCCGGGCGTACGCGTCGAAGTTCACGCCCTCAACGGTAGACGACTCAGGGGATTCGCGGCGCGTCGATGTAGTGCGGCAGGAACCGCGAGTAGCCGTCGGTGATGAGGTTCCGGCTCTCCCGCACCCCCGCGCCGGCGGACTCGCCGTCGACGATCCAGCTGCCCAACACCGCCCGGTTGCCGGCGAACTCCGGCAGGGCCCGGAACTCCTGGTAGCAGAAGCCCTCCTCGCCGTAGATGCCCGGATTGGCGATCTCCCCGCCGCCGGTGACGATCCGCACCGAGGCGCCCTCCCGGCCGAGCAGCGGCTTGGCCACGTACTCGGTCATCCCGCGCGGCGAGTCCAGGTACGCCGGCAGCAGGTACTCGTGCCCCGGGTACAGCTCCCAGAGCACGGCCAGCAGCGCCTTGTTCGACAGCAGCAGCTTCCAGGCCGGCTCGATCCAGGTGGTCGGGGTGCCCGGGTCCAGCGCCAGCGGCCCGTACGGCTCCGCCAGCATCCACTCCCAGGGATAGAGCTTGAAGCAGGTGGTGACGGGCCGGTGGGCGGCGTCGACGAAGCGTCGGCCGTCCCAGCCGATGTGCTGGATCGGCAGCAGCTCGGCCGGGAGCCCGGCCTGTCGGGCCGTCTCGGCCAGGTAGCCGGCAGTGATCTGGTCCTCGCCCGACTCCTCCTCGTTCGACCAGACCACGTGCACCTGCTTCTCGTGCAGCTCCCGGCCGATCCTCGCCCAGGCGGCGACGAGGCGCTCGTGCAGGCTGTTCCACTGGTCCGCCTCGGGGCGGGTCTCCTCCAGCCAGTACCACTGCACGATGCTCGCCTCGACCAGCGAGGTGGGGGTGTCGGCGTTGTACTCCAGCAGCTTGGGCGGCCAGCTGCCGTCGTACCAGAGGTCGAAGCGGCCGTAGAGGGTCGGCGGCTCCTCGCGCAGCGACCGGGCCACCGCCTCGGCCGCCCAGGCGGGGATGCCGAACTCGGCGTACCGGTTGCGGGCGACGACGTGTGCGGCGGCGGCGAGCGACATCCGGTGCAGCTCCTCCGTCGCCTCCTCCAGCCGGAGCACCTCGTCCAGCTCGAAGGCGTACGCCGCCGTCTCGTCCCAGTACGACATGATCTCGCCGTCGGGCAGCTCGGTGTCGATGTACACCAGGCCCTGGGAGCGGACGGCGGCGTCCCAGCCGGGGCGCGGGGTGACCACCTCGCGCCGCACGTCAGCCCCCGCAGGAGGCGAGGTGGGTGCCGAAGCCGCCGCGCTCGGGCACGACCGTGGCGGTCGGCTGCGGTGCGGTGCGCGGGGCGTCGCCGACGGCGGGCACCCGCATCGCCAGCGCGACCGTCCCGCCGCCGCCGACCGGACCGAGCGCGCAGTCGTCGTCATCGTCGTCGTCGGATGTCATGTTGCAGCCGGAGAGGGCGAGCGCCAGGGCGGTCAGCGCGCCGAGCTGCACGGTGGCCGAGCGGAGCCGGCGTCGGGGGTGTCGTTCCACGACATCGTTGTAGCGGACCCGCGCCACGGCCGCCGCCCCGGGCCCGCGAGCGCCGCCGCCCCCCGGCGCGGGGGCGCGCCCGGGCGTTACGCTCGGCTCATGCTCCGTTCCGTCATCCTCGCCGCCTCCCGGTCGTCCCAGGTCGAGCGGCTCATCGCGACGGCGCCCTTCACCCGGGACGTCGTCCGCCGGTTCGTCGCCGGCGCGGGCACCGACGACGCGTTGCGCGCGACCCGCGAGCTCGTCGCCGACGGTCTCGCCGTCGCCCTGGACAACCTCGGCGAGGACACCGTCACCCCCGAGCAGGCCACCGCCGCCCGGGACGAGTACCTGAAGGCGCTGCGGCTGCTCTCCGCCGCCGGGCTCACCCCGGCCGCCGAGGTCAGCGTGAAGCTCTCCGCGTTCGGCCAGCTGTTCGACGAGCAGCTCGCGTACGACAACGCGCGGGCGATCTGCGCGGCGGCGGACGGGGCGGGCACCACGGTCACCCTGGACATGGAGGACCACACCACCACCGACTCGACCCTGGACATCCTGATCAAGCTGCGCAAGGACTACCCGGCGACCGGGGCGGTGCTCCAGGCGTACCTGCGGCGGACCGAGTCGGACTGCCGCGAGCTGGCCACGGCCGGTTCCCGGGTGCGGCTGTGCAAGGGCGCGTACAAGGAGCCGGAGTCCGTGGCGTACCAGTCCGCCCGCGAGGTGGACAAGTCGTACGTCCGGTGCATGAACATCCTGATGTCCGGCGACGGGTACCCGATGCTGGCCACCCACGACCCGCGCCTGATCGCCATCGGCGAGGACCGGGCCCGCTGGTTCGACCGGGGGCCGGACCGCTTCGAGTTCCAGATGCTGTACGGCATCCGGCCGGAGGAGCAGGCCCGGCTGGTCGGCGAGGGCTACGCCGTGCGGGTGTACCTGCCGTACGGCACCGACTGGTACGGCTACCTGATGCGCCGGCTCGCCGAGCGCCCCGCCAACCTGGCGTTCTTCGGCCGGGCGCTGATGTCGAGGAAGTAGCCCCCGCCCCGCCGACTGACGGCTTCCGCCGGGGTGGGCGCTATCCGGTCTCGCCCGCCAGCCGGGGTGGCCGGTGCCGGACACGGGCGTGGCCCGTGCCGGCGTTCCGGCACGGGCCACGGATCAGATCGACCCCCGGTGGCGCCGCGCCCCGGCTTTACCGGGTACGCGGCGCCACCGCTGCGTCAGGGGATCTCCGTCCAAGCCCGCAGCCCGCCGCCCGGGGCGGGCTGGTCGGTCATGAAGATCCGGCCGTCGGTGGTCCGAGCCAGCAGGGTGATGGCGTCGTTGCCGTTTAGTACGGCGGTCGGGTCGCTCTCGAAGCCCTGCGCGGGCTGGTCCGAGTTTATGATGGCCCAGGTGCCGAAACTTCCACCGACGGCGGACTGCTGGCTGCCCCAGATCTTGCCGTCGGCGCCACGCCCGTAGATGACGATCTTGTCGTTGCTGGTCATCAGTGGCGCGGGGTCGCCCGGGAACGCCGGCTGGCCGGAGCCGACAAGTGACCACGCACCGAAGGCGCCACCGACCGTGGACTGCCCCGCGCTGTAGATTCTGCCGTCCGCACCGGTTGCGTACGTCGCGAGCGTGCCATTCGCGTTGACCAGCGTGACCGGGTCGCCGACGAAGCCGGCTGACGGTCCGCCCGTGCCGGTCGTCACCCAGGAACCGAACGCAGCCCCGGGCGAGGGCTGGCCGACGCCGTGCATCTTCTTGTCGGTGCCCCTGGCGTAGATGACGATCGCGCCGTTTGCGGCCTTCGTGACGTATGGGCGGCCGGCGACGCCCGAGCCACCGATGCCGATCCGCTGCCAGGCGCCGAAGGTGCCGCCCACGGTGGTCTGGTTCGTGCCCCAGACCCAACCGTCCGCGCCGCGGGCGTACAGGGCGATGCCGTTGTCGGTGGCGAGGACCGCACTGGGGTCGCTGGCGAAACCGGCCGCGGGCTGGCCCGTACCAATGGCCCGCCAGGTGGTGAAGGCGGCGCCCACCGACGGCTGGCCCACCCCGTACATCTGGTTGTCGGCGCCGCGCGCGTAGAGCACGATGGTGCCGTTGGCACCCTTGAGCGCGGTGGGCGAGCCGACGAAGCCGCTGCGGTCGCCGATCCGCACCCAGGCGCCGAAGTTACCGCCGGCGGTGGCCTGGCCGCTGCCCCAGATCCAGCCGTCGGCGCCGCGGCGGTAGGCGACGACCGCCCCGGTTGCCGACTCGATCGCAGCCACCTCGCCGCTGCTGCGGGAATCGGCGTCGACGGTCCAGACGCGGTCCCAGGTCTGCACGTACGCCATCGCCCCGGCGAACCAGCCGCCGTGGCTGCTGGCGCCCGTACGGTGGCTGCCCATCCGGAACTCGCCGGTGGCGGTCCACCCGGTCGTGTGCGTGGCACGGCCGGCGTGGATGCCGCCGAGGTAGAGGGTCATGGCGCCGCTGGACTTGGTGTAGCTCGCCATCACGTGCGTCCAGACCCCGATCCGGGCGGTACCCGGGGCGGTGACCGCCGTGTCGAGGACGGGGCTCGTGGCGTCGGTCCGGGCCAGGGCGAAGCGCCACGATGCGTCGCTGGCGTCCGTCCAGAGCTTGAAGCCGGCGGTGTTGACGCCGTTCTGGGACAGCACCGTGCCGCCGAGGGCCGTGGGTTTCACCCACGCGGAGACGGTGAAGTCCGCGTTGGTGTTGACGGCCGAACTGGCGGTCTTGATCGTGCCGCTGGTGCCGTCGAAGACCACGTCGGGATCGAAGGCGTCCCCGGTGCTCCACTTGGCCCCGGCGTTGCCGGTGGCGTCCAGGGCGCCCGCGGTGTCCTTCGCGGTGCTCACGGGAACGTCCGCGCTGTCGTCGTTGAGCTGCCAGTGGTGGTTGGAGGTGACCAGTGCCTGTGCCGGCTGTGCGCTGATGGTGCCGAGTCCGGCGGCCAGGTTTCCGACGTACCACCTGGTGGTCGTTCCGCCGGATCCGACGGTCCACAGGTCCGGGGTTCCGTTGCTGTCGATGTCTGCGGCGCGGAGGGTGAGGTCCGCGCCGGGGCTCCAGGCGTCGGCCAGCTTGTAGGGGGTGAAGGTGAGCAGGTTGTTGCCGTCGAAGGCGAGGCCGGTCCAGAGGTGCAGGGCGCCGGTGGTGCGGTTCCAGAGGAACATGTCGGTGCCGGTGCCGACCTGGGCGGTGGTGATGCTCCAGTTGTTCCAGTCGGTGCCGCCGGTCGGGGTGGTCTGGTCGATGGGTTGGGGGAAGGCGTAGAGGGCGGGGGCGTAGAAGTTGGAGTAGTAGGTGAGATGGTGGCCGGTGGGGGTGTTGCCGCTGATTCCGATCAGTTCGGGGATGCCGGTTGCGGCGCCGCGGATGTCCCCGGCGTTGGCGAGTTGGCGCGGCATGACGCCCTCTTCGGCGAGGAGGTCGCCGGAGACGCTGAACTGGTTGCCGCTTTGTTGGGCCTGGATGATCGAGCCGTCGCCGTTGGTGCGAAGGACGTCGCCGTTGCCGGTGGCGGGGTAGTAGACGAGGACGTCCTGTAGGCCGGTGCCGGTGAAGTGGCCGGTGATGGCCTGGCCGCCGTTGAAGTCGGCGGGGGAGTTGTTTCCGGTGACCCCGTTGCCCCGGGCTCCGATGTTCGTGCCGGCCACGGCGGTCTGCTCGCTGCCGCCGGGGGCGAGCCACAGCCCGGGCGGTAGGCCGTGGGTGGCACCCACGGTAACGAGGTCGGGTGCGCCGTCGCCGGTGAGGTCGGCGTCCGGTGCGGTGGCGGCCGGGTTGGAGTTGAAGGTGACGCTCTTGGTGTCGCCGATGTTGCCGCCGGCGGAGACGCTGGTGACGGTCAGGGTATTGGTGAACCGGGTGGGGGTTACGGTGATGGTGGCCGCGCCGCTCGTTGCGGGCGCATCGACGGGCGGACCGGCGTTGACCTGGTAGACGTAGCCGCTGGGGTTCGTCCCGTCGGCCGGGGTGATGTCGACGGTGAACGGCTGACCGATGGTGGTCGTGCCGTCGGACACCTCGGGAATGTTCGGCGCGCCCGGACGGGTCGGGTCGAAGGCGAACGAGCAGACCGCCGACCAATCGCCGGTGGCTCCGAAGTCGGTGGCCTGAACCTTCCAGGAGAACTCGGTGCTGGCTCCGCTGGCTGCGGTCCGCAGCGTGGCGACGGGCACTACGAGCACCGCGGTGCTGCCCGAGGGGTAGGTCAGCAGGTTCGGGTTCGACGAGACCAGAGCGGTTTCCGTCGCGTCGGATTTCTTCCAGAGCTTGAAGGTGACGCCGAGGGTACCACCGTTGCGGTCGGAGACCGGGGCGTAGAGGGAGACGGAGGCGTCGCCGACGGTGGTGCCGCCCGTGCAGACCGTCCTGGGGGAGGTGGTCATGCCGGTGGGCTTGTTGGGCTTGTGGTTGTACTCGATCGTCAGCGTGGGGCTGGTCTCCAGGAACTCCTTCCAGCTCTGGGTGTCGCTGGCCTCGTTCGCGGCGACCATCCACAGAGTCCGGGTACCCCTGTCGGCCGCGACGTCGGCCTCGATCTGGTCGGTGATGTCGAAGGAGACACCGGCCGCGTCGCAGCCGCTGTAGCCGTAGGCGAAGCTCTTCGACGCGGCGAGGGGGCCCTTGGACTGGCCCTCCCAGTAGTTCCAGGTGGCGTTGGAGGAGGACAGGGTCGTGCCGGGAGCGTAGACGTTGACGGTCTTGGCGGTGCAGTTCCACGACCGGGTGTTGGTGATTTTGAAAAGGGCGGAGTTGATCGTCGCGCCGTCCAACGTGCTGTACGGGACGGCGAAGTTGATCAGGGTGTTGGAGCGCTGGCTGCCGGAGTTGCCGACCTGCATCCGCCCGATCAGATCGGGGGTGTTCTTCCAGTAGTTGGTCGACTGGTGGTAGTAGGAGATGGTCGCCCAGCCGCCCTTGTCGGTGCCGTAGGCCGACCAGTGGAACGTGGGGTCGATGTAGACCGGGTACACCGTCTTCGCGTCGGTGAGCAGTGCCCGGTCGGGGGTCAGCCGCAGCTTCCCGGGGGCGATCGTCACCCCGATCGGGGCGGTCCTCGCGGCGCGGCCCGGCGCGGCAGGGCTGGACGCCGTGGAACCGCGCTCGGCGGGACCGGTCTGGGCGGTGGCGGTGGAGTCCCACATGGTCGGGGCAGGGGCGGTCAGCACGGTTGCGCCGTGGCGGTCGCGGCCGGTGATGTTCCCGGCGGCATCGGCGGTGAGGGTGACGTTCTCGCCCGTGGTGGCCAGGTCGACGGTGGCCAGCTCGGGGTTGGCGGCGGCCCGCCGGTTCTTGACGACGAAGACGTGGGAGAAGCCGCCCTCGGCGGTGGCGGTGACGGTGAGGTCGACGCCGGGCAGCACCTCCGGATAGGTGGCCGTCGGCCCGGACAGGGTCGGCGCGGGCAGCGCCATCGGGGCGGTGACCGCCAGGGTGCGGGTGCCGCTGCTCATCCGGGCGAGGGGGCCGGTGCCGCCGGGGGACAGACGGATCGGGTTGGTCGACACGGCCGGCGCGATGCTGCCGTCGGGGTGGCGGACCAGGGTCGGGTCGAGGGTCTTCCACTGCCCGTCGACGCGGGTGCGGGTCGGCACCGCGGTCTGGGTCAGTTGCACGACACCGTCGGGGCGGGCGGTGACCGTGGCGGTCGGGCTGCCGGCGGCGGTGGCCTCGACGGGCTTGCCGGTGCGCCTGGCCTGTGCCATCGCCTGGTCCACGCCGAGCGGTGCGGCGGCGGCCGGCTTCGCGGCGGCGAGTGCGGCGACGGCTGGCGCGAGGGGCAGGGCCGTTGCCGTGCCGGCGATGAGGACGCCGGCTGCGACGCCTGCCGCGGCAGCAGCTCGCGTCCTACCCGGAGGGTGGGATTCGGGCATGACGGGTTTTCCTCCCCGTGCTCGCGTCCGGCGGACGCGCTGCGGCGTCCGGTGGGCGGCCACAGTGAAGCAGCCGGGGGTGACTCTGGGGAACGACTTCGGTCACACGCGGTGATCCTTTCGATCTGCTATGTATCATTTCGTCTGTGTGATCTTTGTCTATCGATATCATTTCGTGACCTCTGCTCGCGGATGACGTGAAAGATTGTTCGCGCCACGGGGGTGTGCGAACGGCCACTCTGCGTGGCGTCCTTGCATCTCGGCAGAGTGGGGTTCGCATGGTAGGGCACGGGGGCGTACGCCTCTGGTCTCGTCCCAGACGTCTGGTCGCGGTGGCCGCGGCAGCGTCGCTGGTGGGGAGCTTGTTGTCGGGTACGCCGGCGGCGGCGAAGCCGGAGGACGACGGGCTGGCGAAGCTGCCGGCGATGTACCCGGGGCGGTCGGTGACCGGCGTGAAGCCCCTGCCGGCGAAGTTCGTGACGCCGCCGGACGACGCGGAATCGAACCACCGGCCTTCCCGCACCGCCTGGCCGAAGGCAGCCAGCGCGCGGGTCGACCTGGCGGCCCTGCCCACGACCGCCGGCGCGCGGGAGGCCGGGCCGGTGAAGGCACGAGCGACCGGCACCCCGGTCTGGGTCCAGGCGGTTGCCAAGGGCGGCCGGTACGCCGGCCCGCAGCAGTTCGACGTCACGGTCGTCGACCGGGCGGTGGCTGAGGCGGCCGGGCTGGACGGAGTGCTCCTGTCCGTGACCCCGGCGTCGGCCACCGGTGCCGGGACTGTCCGGGTGGGAGTGGACTACGGCAGCTTCGCCGAGGCGTACGGCGGCAACTACGGCCTCCGGTTGAAGCTGGTGGAGCTGCCGGCCTGTGCGTTGACCACGCCGAAGGTGGCGGAGTGCCGGACCCCGACGCCGTTGCGGTCCACCAACGACGCCGCGGCCAGCACCGTCTCCGCCGAGGTCCAGCTCGACGCCACCGCGACCGGCGGCCAGGCGTCCAGCGCCACGACCGTGCTGGCGGCCGTCGCCGGCGTCGGTGAGGAGGGCGGCAAGGGCGGCACCTACGCCGCGACCGACCTCGCGCCGTCCGGCTCCTGGAGCGCCGGAGGAAGCACGGGCTCGTTCTCGTACTCGTACCCGGTGACCGTGCCCCCGACCCGCTCCAAGCTCGTGCCACAGGTCACCCTGGCGTACGACTCGGGTGGAGTCGACGGCCAGACCTCCTCGACCAACGCCCAGGCGTCCTGGATCGGCGACGGTTGGACCACACCGAGGTCGTACGTCGAGCAGACCTTCGTGTCCTGCAAGGACGACCCGGGCGGCAGTCCCTCTCCCGTCGAGACGTACGACCGCTGCTACAGCGGTCCAATCCTGACCGTCGCGCTGAACGGGTCCTCCAGCTCCCTGATCTGGGACGCCACGAAAGCGGTGTGGAAGCTCCAGAACGACACCGGCGCCGTGGTCACCCACGTGACCAACTCCGGTAACGGCAGCGGGACCTACAACACCGACTACTGGCGGGTCACCGAGCGCGACGGCACTGTCTACGAGTTCGGCCGCAACCGCCTTCCCGGCTGGACCTCGGGGAAGCCGGACACGAAGTCCGTGGACCACACCCCGGTCTACTCGCCGCACTCAGGCGACCCCTGCTACGACTCGGCCGGCTTCTCCTCCTCGGTCTGCACCATGGCCTACCGCTGGAACCTGGACTACGTCAAGGACGTCCACGGCAACGCGATGGCCTACTACTACAACCAGGCGACCAACTACTACGGCCGCAACGAGGGCGCCACGGACGTCTCCTACATCCGGGACAGCCACCTCGCCCGGATCGACTACGGCTTCCGCGACAACGGTGCGTACGGGACGGTGCCGAACCGCGTTGTCTTCAACACCGGCGACCGCTGCCTGTCCGGCACCTGTCAGCCGCTGAACTCGACCAACAAGGCCAACTGGCCCGACGTCCCGTACGACCTGATCTGCAACTCCGGCACCGACTGCCAGGCGTGGAGCCCGTCGTTCTTCTCCACCGTGCGGCTGACGTCCATCGAGACCCAGCAGTACGACACCGTCACGTCGAGCTACAAACCGGTGGACTCGTACGCGCTGGGCCACACGATGCCCGCGACCGGCGACGGCACGTCCCCCACGCTGTGGCTGTCGTCGATCACCCGCACCGGCCATGACACCACCTCCGGTGGCTCTGCCTCCGCCATCGCCCTGCCGTCGGTGTCGTTCGACGGCGTCAGGCTCGCCAACCGGGTGGACACCGCCGGTGGGCTGCCCAACTTCTACCGGCAGCGCATCTCGGCGATCACCACCGAGACCGGCTCGGTCGTCTCACCCAGCTACGAGCTGCCGCGGCCGTGCACCGCGCCGGTGACGCTCACCCCGGCGTCGAACACGAGGTCCTGCTACCCGATCTACTGGACGCCCGACGGGCTCCCGAACCAGATCCTGGACTGGTTCAACAAGTACGCCGTCACCCGGGTCACCGCCACCGACCCGACCGGTGGCGCCCCGGCCACCTCCACCAGCTACGAGTACGTCGGCGGCGCCGCCTGGCACTACGACGACAACGAGGTGATCAAGGCCAAGTACCGCACCTACGGCCAGTTCCGTGGCTACGGCACGGTCCGTGTGCGGAACGGCGATGGGATCTTCGACTCCCGGACGCTGTCCGAGACCACGTACTACCGCGGCATGAGCAGGAACAACAACAGCACCGTCGTCAACGTCACCGACTCCGCCGGCGGGGTGCACGAGGACGTCGACCAGCTCGCCGGCCGGGCGCTGGAGTCCACCAACTACCTCGGTGACGGCGGGCCGGTCGACAACTCGACGATCACCTCGTACTGGGTGTCGGACGCGACCGCGACCCGGAGCCGGACCGGCCTGCCCGCGCTGACCGCCACGTTCACCGCCCCGGTGCAGACCTGGCGGCGGCAGGCGGTCACCACCGGTGGGACCACCACCTGGCGGTACAGCCAGACCGACATGTCGTACGACACGTCGATCACCTCGCCCACCTTCGGCCTGTTGAAGCACTCGTACGACCACACGGTCCCGGCGAACGCCGCCTACGACCGGTGCACCACCACGACCTACGCCCCGGCGAACACCGGCCTCAACCTGGTCGGCCTGACCAGTCAGATCGAGACCGCGTCGGTGGCCTGCGACGGCTTCACGCAGGGGTCGCCGACGTCCGTGCCGGGCAGCGTCAACACGCTGACCGCCCCGGCGACGGTGAACCGGCCGGCGCAGGTCGTCGAGCACGTCCGCACCTTCTACGACGACCCGTCGTTCGCGACGACCTTCCCGCAGGTCGCCCCCACCAAGGGCAACGTCACCATGGTCCGGAAGGCCTCCGACTGGGTCTCCGGCGCGTACGTCTACCAGACGACCGACCGGGCGGAGTTCGACGTGTACGGCCGGACCACCGGCAGCTGGGACGGCAACGGCAACAAGTCCACGACCGCCTACACGGACAACGCGGTCGGCCTGACCACCGGTCTGACCGTGACGAACGCGGAGGGACACGCCTCGTCCCACACGATCACGCCGATGCGGAAGCTCACCACGTCCGCCACCGACCCCAACGGTGTGGTGACCCGTACCCACTTCGACGCGCTCGGCCGGACCACGGCGGTCTGGCTGGCCTCCCGGGCCACGAGCACCCCCGCCAACGTCAAGCACACCTACGCGGTCTCCAACATCGGACCGACGGCGACGACGACGCAAACGCTCAACAAGGACGGCAACTACCAGACGTCGACCACCATCTACGACGCGCTGTACCGGGTCCGGCAGACGCAGTCGGTGACCCCGCAGGGCGGCCGGATGGTAACCGACTCGTTCTACGACAGCCGGGGTTGGGTGCGGGCGACGTACAACGGCTGGTGGGACGCCGCCGTCGGTCCGGGCACCACCCTGGTCTACAGCGACAACCTGGTGAAGAAGGCGCTCAACCAGACCTTCAACACGTACGACGGGCTCGGCCGGGTCATCCTGGCCGAGAGCGCCCGCGACGGCGTGGTCAAGTCGTCGGTGCGTACGGTGTACAACGGCGACCGGACGACGGTCATCCCGCCGACGGGCGGCACCACCACGGCGACGGTGACCGACCCGATGGGCCGGGCCGAGAAGTTGCTCCAGTACACCTCGGCGCCGACGTTGAACAGCCCCGCCGACCCGTTCACCGGCGTGTACCACCTGACCGGCGGGACGACGGTCGCCACCAGCTACGGCTACGACGGCCACGGCAACCAGTCCACTCTGACGGACGCGGCCGGCAATGAATGGACCAGCGAGTTCAACCTGCTGGGGCAGTTGGTCAGCAGGGACGACCCGGACGCCGGCGAGAGCACGACGCGCTACGACGGCGTCGGCAACATCATCGAGACCACCGACTCCAGGAACAAGACGGTCTCGTACACCTACGACAAGATCAACCGCCGGACGGGCAGATACGCCGCGCCGGTTTCCGGGCAGTCGACGAGCAACCAGCTCGCCGCCTGGGTGTACGACAACGACAATTCGGCTGTCCTGCCGATGAGTAACGCGATCGGCAAGCTGACCACGGCAACCGCCTTCCACGGCGGCGCCGCCTACAGCACCCAGTGGGCGGGCTTCAACGCCTTCGGCGCCTCGACCGGGGAGACCATCACCATCCCGGCCCCCGAGGGGCTGCTCGGCAACACCTACAGCTTCAGCCACAGCTACCACTCCTCGACCGGGCTCCCGCTCACGGACACCTTTCCGGCCCGGGGGAGCCTTCCCGCCGAGACGATCCTGCGCGGCTACATCACCAACCTGGACATGCCGAGCACCCTCGGCGGCCTGGCCGGCTACGCCCAGTCGACCGAGTACGACGCCTGGGGACGGGTGACCCGGGGAGTGGTGGGCTCCAGCACGAGCCTGGCCTCGATCGTCAACGTCTACGACGACCACAACGGTCGCCTTCAGCGGCAGAAGGTGACCAAGACGACGACCACGACCAGGGACGTCGCCCAACAGGACTACGAGTACGACCTGTCCGGCAACATCCTCAAGAACGTCGACACCCGCTACGAGCCGACCACCGTCTCCGAGACCGAGTGCTACCGGTACGACTCGCTGCGGCGGCTGACCAAGGCGTGGACCGCGACCGACAACTGCGTGGCCACCCCCTCGGCCGGCAACCGGGCAATGGTGGGCAGCGGCATCGGCGCGACCAGCGCGTACTGGACCGAGTGGGAGATCGACTCGCTCGGTAACCGCACCAAGCAGACGCAGTACTCGCTGACCGGCGGCACCGACACGACCACCACGTACGCCTACGACGGCAACGGCAAGGGGCAGCCGCACACGCTGACGGGAACGACCACCACCGGCGGCCTGACCGGCAGCACCTCGTACGCCTACGACGCGGCGGGCAACATGACCACCCGTCAGGCCGGGCAGGGCACGCAGACCCTGACCTGGGACGACAGCGGCGAGATCACCTCGGTGACCGGCGGCACGGACGGGAACAGCACCTTCCTGTACGACGCCGACGGCAACCTGCTCATCCAGAAGGACCCAGGGGCCACCACCCTCTACCTGCCCGGTGGGCAGATCGTCCTGAACACCGCCACCCAGACGCTGAGCGGCACCCGCTACTACCCGCTGCCCGGCGGTGCGGTGGCGTACCGGTCGGGTAGCGGCACGGCGTACGGCTTCATCGTGCCCGACCACCAGGGCACGCCGAGCCTGTACCTGAACAACACCGCCCAGGTGCCGACCTGGCGGCAGTACACGCCGTACGGTGCGCCGCGGGGTGCCACGGTGTCCGTACCCGACAACCGTGGTTTCCTGAACCAGCCGCTCAACCCGAACACGGGCCTGACCCAGGTCGGCGCCCGGAACTACGACCCGACCATCGGGCGGTTCGTCTCGCTCGACCCGTTGCAGGACGTGACCGATCCGCAGCAGTGGAACGGCTACTCCTACGCCAACAACTCCCCGGTCACGATGAGCGACCCGAGTGGCCTCATCCCGTCCGACTGCCGCGAGTTCGACTGCCGCGGGTACGACCCGCGCCCCCTCAAGGAGGGTGACGGTCGCGGCGCGGGCGGTTGCCCGTACGGCTGCGGCACCGACGAGAACATCAAGTGGGGCAACGACAACGGCCGGAAGAGCACCAAGGCCCGGAAGTACAACCACCCGCGCGACCTGGGCTTCGGCATCAGGGTGCCGGAGACGGTGCCGCTTGAGGAGTTCATGCGCCGCTGGAACGACCGGCGGGCGGAGCACTTCCGCGCGTCGAGCCAGGGCAGCAACGAGGACTGGATGCGGGACGCCACCGCTGCGCTCGCCATGAACATCTGCCACGAGATGGGCAACCCGGGCGGGTGCGATCAGTGGGTTGACGAACTCTGGTCGATTCACTACCAGTGGGGTGCCGAAAACCTGCCCACCGACGACCTACCTGGAATGAATGGCGTCGGTAGAACCGGCAAGGGCAAGGGCCGAGGCCGCGGGCCGGACGTCGATGCCGGGTGCATGAGCTTCAGTGGCGACACCGAGGTGCTGATGGCCGACGGCAGCACCAAGCCGCTCGACGAGATCGAAGTCGGTGACGAGGTCATGGCCTCGGACCCGGAGACCGGCGAGCAGGGCCCGCGGCGGGTGACCCACGTCTGGGCGCACTGGGACGAGCTGATCGACCTCGAAATCGGTGGAACGCTTCTCACCACCACCGAGGACCACCCGTTCTGGAACCACACGGACCGTGAGTGGCAACAGGCGCAGGAGTTGGACCGCGGTGACCTGGTCACCGGCCCGGACGGGCACTTCTTCGCCGTGGGCGGCCTGCGTCCCGCCTCGATCCAGACGGCCCTGGCCTTCAACCTGACGGTCGGTGGCATCCACACCTACTATGTGATGGCTGGGGATGCCCCGGTCCTTGTGCACAACACGGACGGGCCGTCGCCGAACCTCATCCAGCGTGGAGTTCAGCAGATTCTGGACGGGACGCTGCAGCAGCGTACGAATCCGGATGGGTCGCTGGACTTCTACCAGGGCGGCAACAACAGGAAGACGCAATGGTGGGCGGGTGCGAAGATCTATGCTCCGGACCCGAACAACAACGCGTACAGGATTCTCGAAAAGAACGGTCAGTTTGCTTGGATCGGGCCGGACGGAAAGAATCCGGATGGTCACAACTACAACAAGCTCAATCCTTTCGTCCCGAAGTGCTGAGGTCAATGAAAGATCCAAGGCGACCATCTGGCCTGTTGGTGGCCAGGATGGCGGGGTTCGGGTTCGAGTTCCTGAGCTTCGAAAGATCGACGGGCATACCCAGCTTCGCGGCCTGGATGGTGACGTCCACGCATCCAAACGAGGGGCGGCGCGACCGAACCGTCGGTATCGACGATCCGGAGCGGGTGTCCAGAGCCAATGCTGACTGGTACGAGTTGGCTAGTGACTACGGCCTCTTTGCGGAGGACCGCCGGTTCCTGGTTTCGCTGGAAGTTCCCCTGCCGAGCCCGGTGGGTGGCGCTGACGAGGAGGAGGTGGGTGAACTGGTCTGGGGCCTTGTCGAACTGGCCGAGGAGTGGGACGTCATGGGCTTGGGAGCAGCCTCCGGCGTCCTCGGCTGGGCGTCCGGTTGCCCAGGTTTCGCCATGTCGTCACTCGATGGCTCGGTGTTCGTGCAGGGAACGGTATGGCAGGAAAGCATTGGTACTGCCGTGCTGCCCGCTCCGCACAAGGTGGCGTCACTTCGTGAAGTTGTTCGGCGCAATGTCGGCAAGTCCTACCGCACTCCGGCGGAGGACGCGGACGCGTTGGCATGGCTCGCTCGGGGCGATACGTAGCTATGTAGACAGGGCGGAAACCGGCACCTGAATGTGAACGTGGAGCCGGTTGAGCAAACGGCGTCGCCGCGAATGCGGCGGCGCCGTTTGTCTTACGAGCGGTGTCGTGGCGCAGGTACCGGCCCTCAGCAACCTCGTCCAGGCTGAGCTGCCCGACTGGGAAAAGCGGGCTCGGGTCATGGTGCGGTCGACAAGACCCTCGTAGCATCGGTCCGGTGCGTCGCACCGACCAGCCGCAGCTGCGCGCAGCCACGCGGCCCCGCCTGCTCACCGCCCTGATCGCCGTCACCGTCCTCACCGGCACCACCGCCGCCGCCTGCGGCGACGAGAAGTCGCCGGTCGCCTCGGCGACCGCGCAGCGGTCCACGGTCACCGAGGTGATCGACGCCCCGGCGACGGTCACCGCCCGGGCCGCCGCCACGCTCACCGCCCCCGCCGACGGCACGCTGGCCAGCCTGCGCGTCCAGCCCGGTCAGCGGGTGAAGCGCGGCCAGGTGCTCGCGGTGGTCGACTCGCCGTCCGCCCGGGACCGGCTGCGTCAGGCCAAGGAGGCGCTCGCCGCCGCGAAGCGGGCCGGGCGTGGGTTCTCCGTCGGCGACCTGGGCGGCAGCCGGCGGGGCACCGACCGGGCCGCCGCCGACGCGTTCGACGCGGCGCAGGCCGCCGCCGAGAAGATCAGCGACCAGAGGCTGCGTGACGCGCTGCTGGCCCAGGTGCGCTCCGCCCGCAAGCAGTATGCCGCCGCCGCGCGGGCCGCCGACGACGCCGTCCGGGCGGTGCAGCGGGGGATCGGCGGGCTGAGTTCCGCCGTCGGCGCGCTGTCCGCCGCGCAGCGGGTCCAGGCCCAGCAGGCGTACGACCTGGCGAAGGCGGCCGTCGACGCGCTGACGCTGCGCGCCCCGATCGCCGGGGTGGTGCAGCCCGGCGGCACCCGGGCCTCCGCCGGCGTCCCGCCCGAGGCCCTGGCGGGGCTGCTCGGCCAGTCCGGCGGCGCGGCGGCGGCGATCGACCCGTCCGCGCTCGCCCCCGCCCAGGGCGGCCCGCCGCCGGGCGTGGACGACGCGGTGTCCGTCGGCGGCCGGGTGACCGCCGGTACGCCGATCCTCACCATCGTGGACACCGGCGCGTTGGGCCTGCTCGCCGAGGTCGACGAGACCGATGTCCTGCTGGTCCGTTCCGGCCTCGCCGCCACCGTCGAACTGGACGCGGTGACCGGCGCGACGTACGAGGCGACCGTCCGCTCGGTGGACGTGCTGCCGACCACCTCGGCGCGCGGCGGCGTCTCGTACCGGGTGCGGCTGGCCCTCGGTCCCGGCCGGCTCGGCGGGGCAGAGGGCGAAGCCGGGGCCGGGGCCGAGGCCGGAGCCGGAGACGGGGCCGCGACCGCCCCGACGCCCCGGCCGGGCATGAACGCGATCGTCCACCTGCGGGTCCGGGAGGCGGCCGACGCCGTGGCCGTCCCCGCCTCGGCGGTGTTCTCCGCCGACGGGCGGGACGCCGTCTGGGTGGTCCGGGACGGCCGCGCCGAGCGGGCGGCGGTGACCGTGGGCGTCCAGGGGCAGGACCTGGTGCAGATCCTGGGCGGGGTGGCGGCCGGCGAGCGGGTGGTGGTGCGCGGCACCGACCAGGTCCGCGCCGGCCAGGAGGTCCGGTGAGCCGGAGGAGGGACCGGCTGACGGCCTCCCTGAGGGGCGCGATGGCCGCCGAGTCCGACGAGGCCGGGTCGGGCCGCCCCGCGATCGAGGCCATCGACGTCTCGCGCACGTACGAGCTGGACGGTGTGTCCGTGCCGGCGCTGCGCGGGGTGTCGCTCACCATCGCGCCGGGCGAGTACGTGGCCGTGGTCGGGCCGTCCGGCTCCGGCAAGTCGACGCTGATGCACCTGCTCGGCGGGCTGGACCGGCCGACCGGCGGCCGGCTGGTGATCGGCGGCCGGGACGTCGGCTCGCTCACCGCCCCCGAGCTGGCGGCGCTGCGCAACCGGACCATCGGGTTCGTCTTCCAGGCGTTCCACCTGTTGCCGCGTACCTCGGCGGTGGACAACGTGGCGCTGCCGCTGGTCTACCGGGGCGTCGGCGCCCGGCAGCGGCGGCAGCGGGCGGCGGCCGTGCTGGGCCGGGTGGGTCTGGGGCACCGGCTGGAGCACCGGCCCAACCAGCTCTCCGGCGGCGAGCAGCAGCGGGTGGCGATCGCCCGCGCGCTGGTCACCGACCCGGCTGTGCTGCTGGCAGACGAGCCCACCGGCAACCTGGACAGCGCCACCGGGGAGGCGGTGCTGGCCCTGCTGGAGGAGTTGAACGCCGAGGCCGGGGTGGCGCTGGTGATGGTGACCCACGACCAGGAGGTGGCCGCCCGGGCCCGGCGCCGGATCGCCGTACGCGACGGGGCCGTGGTCTCGGACGAGACGGCGTCACCCGCGTCGAACACGACGGCGAGCACGGCCCATGATCGACCGCCGTCGGGGGCGTCCGGGGGACCTGACACACTGGTGCCCGCTCCCAGCGCGGAGCCCCGGTCCGCGTCCGGAAGCGACCCGGGGCACCCGCCCGGTGGCTCCGGTGGCGCCGCCGGAGCCACCGGGCGCCTTCCGCGCCTGGCGGAGCCAAGGCCGGGTACCTCGACGGACAGCACCCGGGCCCCAGGTTCAGGCGACGAGGGCAGCGCGGGCCGGGACGACGAGGGTGCCGCCGGAGGAACGTCGTGAGGGTGGCCGAGGCGTGGCGGGTGGCGTGGGACGCGCTGCGCGCCAACCGGATGCGCAGCGCCCTCACCATGCTCGGGGTGATCATCGGGGTGGCCTCGGTGGTCGTGCTGGTCGCCGTCGGCACCGGCGCGAAGCGGGAGGTCGAACAGCAGGTCGAGGGCCTCGGCTCCAACCTGCTGGTGGTGGTCCCCGGGCGGCTGGAGTTCGGGGCCGCCCCGGCGGTGTCCCGGCTGTCGCTGGCCGACGTGGACGCGGTGGGCCGCGTGGTCGGCGACCCGGGCCGGGTGGCCGTCACGGTCACCTCGGGCGAGACCGTCCGGGCCGGCAACCGCGCCGACTTCACCACCGTCCAGGGGGTGCTGGAGAGCACCCCGAGGGTGTTCACCCGCTCGGTGGGCCGGGGCGCCTACCTCACCGCCTCCGACGTGGACACCAGCCGCCGGGTCGCCGTGCTCGGCGCCGCCGTGGCGGACGCCCTGTTCCCCGACCGGGACCCGATCGGCCAGCAGGTCACCATCGCCGGGGTGCGGTTCCGGGTGATCGGCGTCTTCGCCCCGCTGGGCCAGAGCCTCGGCGTCGACCGGGACGACGAGGTGCACATCCCGGTCACGGCCGCGCACCGGCTCTACGGCACGCAGCGGATCGACGGCATCGCCGTCAAGGCCCCGGACCGGGAGCGGATCGGCGAACTGGGCGACCGGATCGTCGCCGAGCTGACCCGGCGCCACCCGGACGCCGAGTTCAGCGCCGTCACCCAGCAGCAGATCCTCGGCGTGCTCGGCGACATCCTCGGGGTGCTCACCGGCGTGCTGGCCGCCATCGCCGGGATCTCGCTGCTGGTCGGCGGGGTCGGCGTCTCCAACATCATGCTGGTCTCGGTGCGGGAACGGACCCGGGAGATCGGGCTGCGCAAGGCGGTCGGCGCCCGCCCCCGGGACATCGGCGTGCAGTTCCTGCTGGAGGCGGTGCTGCTGACCACGGTCGGTGGGGTGACCGGCATGGCCCTGGGCGTCGGCGCGGCGCTGCTGGTGGCGGCCCTGTCCCCGGTCCCGGCGGCGGTCACGTGGTGGTCCCTCGCGCTGGCGTTCGGCGTCTCGGCGGCGGTCGGCATCGTGTTCGGGGTGGTGCCCGCCCAGCGGGCCGGCCGGCTGGACCCGGTGGTGGCGCTGCGCGCCGAGTGAGCGGGGGGAAGCCACGGACCGTAATTGGGACACCCGGCGCAACACGACCCATATTCCCAGGTCACGGGCACGAAAACTACCCGTCGAGGCATGATCAGTTGTACGAAGGGATCGCGCCGGTAACAACCGTCCCGCTACCGTACTGGTAACACGCGCGTAGCCGGTCGGGGCGGGAGCATCCCGTCCGCGGGGCACGCGCCGGGCATGGGATGGGGTCGGTGAGCCATGGCCGGGTCGCAGTCCGACGGTCGGCTGTCGGAGGTCAAGTTCCTGACCGTCGCCGAGGTGGCGGCGGTCATGCGGGTGTCGAAGATGACGGTCTACCGTCTCGTGCACAGCGGTGAGCTGGCCGCCGTGCGGGTCGGCCGCTCGTTCCGGGTGCCCGAGCACGCGGTGCACGAGTATCTCCGGGGTGCCTTTCAGGAGACCGCCTGACCCGGGTCCGGCGAGCCGGCAGAGCGCGACGTAACGGGCATCGACGGGGGCGCGTTGGTCCCGCTGACGCTCTCCCGCTACCCTGATACTCCGACCGTGACCGCACACCGGTGCGCCCGCCGCCCGCCAGCTGGTCCGGTCCGTTGTCCGCAAGCGGTCGTCGACGCCACGGCGTGGTGTCACCCGGTCCGCCCCGCACGTTTGCATCGAAAGGCTGTCGTATGGGCTCGGTGGTCAAGAAGCGCCGCAAGCGCATGGCTAAGAAGAAGCACCGCAAGCTGCTGCGCAAGACCCGCGTCCAGCGTCGCCGTCTCGGCAAGTGACCGGGGCCGGGTCCGCCCGGCACCCGAGTCGCTTGCCACTGTCGACCCTCGGAGGCTCAGGTGATCAGGCCGTGGTCGTCCCGGCTCGGTCCCGCCTGCCGCAGTAGGTGCACGACATGACCCCCGGTGGCACCCCCGGTGCCCCGGGGGTGGTCGTCGTCACCGGCGTAGGTCGCTACCTCGGTGCGCACGTCGCCGCCCGGCTCGCCGCCGATCCGCGGATCGAGCGGGTGATCGGCGTCGACCCGGCGGCCCCCAACCCCGAGCTGGCCGGCCTGCTCGACCGGGTCGAACGGATCCGGCTCGACCTGGGCTCGCTCGGCGGCCTCCTGGCCGACCTCGACGTCGACGCCGTGGTCCATCTCGCCCTGGTCACCGCCCCCGACCCGCAGCAGGGCGGGCGGGCGGCGATGAAGGAACAGAACGTCATCGGCACCATGCAGCTGCTCGCCGCCTGCCAGCGGGCGCCCCGGCTGCGCAAGCTCGTCGTCCGCTCGTCGACCGCCGCGTACGGCGCGTCGTTCCGCGACCCGGCGGTCTTCACCGAGGAGACCGAGCCGCGCGAGGTGCCGCGCGGCGGCTTCGGCCGCGACATCCTCGACATCGAGGGGTACGTTCGCGGCTTCCGCCGCCGTCGCCCCGATGTCACCGCCACGGTGCTGCGCTTCGTCCCGTTCATCGGCTCGACCGCGGACACCACGCTGACCCGCTACTTCTCCCAGCCCGTCGTGCCCACGGTCTTCGGGCGCGATCCCCGGTTGCAGTTCGTCCACTTCGACGACGCGCTGGAGGTGCTGCACCGGTCGGTCGCCGAGGAGCACCCGGGGACGTACAACGTCGCCGGCCCGGGGGTGCTCGCCCTGTCCCAGGCGATCCGGCGGGCCGGCCGGGTGGGCGTACCGGTGCTCGAACCGGGCCTGTCCGGGGCCGCCGCGCTGGCCCGCAGCCTCGGCTTCGGCCGCTACGGCCTGGACCAGGTCGACCTGTTCGTGCACGGGCGGGTGGTCGACATCGGCGCGCTGGAACGGGAGTTCGGCTTCACGCCCCGCTCCACCGTCGCCGCCTTCGACGAGTTCATCCGCGCCCACTCCGGCCGCGCCGTGCTGACCCGGAGCCAGTTGGCCGCCGCCGAGCGGGCCGTCCTCGACGGCATCCGCCAGGTGCGCGCGGCCGTACGGGAGCAGTCGTGAGCTCGCCGGAGGAGGAGCGCGGGCGCGCCGGGGCGGGCGGCCGGTACGACGTACCGCTGACCGTGGCCGGGCCGGACGCGGAGCCGGCGCGGCGCAACGGCCACCGCCCCGCCCCGCAGGCCGCCGCCGCCCGGCCGGCCGCGCGGGACGGGGGCGATCGACCGACGTCGACGCCCGCGCCGGAGGGGCCGGCGGAGCCCGGCCCGCGTGATCCGGCCGTGCCGGACGGGCCCGGCGACGTGTGGGACCGCCGCGTGGCGTCCGGGCTGGCGTTCCTGCGCCGCCGGCTGAGCGGCGACTACGAGGTGGACGAGTTCGGCTTCGACCCGGAGTTGACCGACAGTGTGTTCTACCCGCTGCTGCGGCTGCTCTACCGGGACTGGTTCCGCACGGAGGTCACCGGCCTGGAGCACGTTCCGGCGGACGGGTCCGGGCTGGTGGTCGGCAACCACTCGGGCGCGGTGGCGCTGGACGCCCTGATCCTCTCCGCCGCGCTGCACGACCAGCACCCGGCCCACCGCTACCTGCGACTGCTCGGCGCCGACCTGGTGTTCCGGATGCCGGTGATGTCCGAGATCGCCCGCAAGACGGGGGCCACGGTCGCCTGCAACCCGGACGCGGAGCGGCTGCTGCGCTCCGGCGAGCTGGTCGGCGTCTTCCCCGAGGGGTTCAAGGGCGTCGGCAAGCTCTACGCCGACCGCTACAAGCTGCAACGCTTCGGCCGGGGTGGCTTCGTCTCGGCCGCGCTGCGCACCGGCACCCCGATCGTGCCGGTCGCCATCGTCGGCGGCGAGGAGATCTATCCGATGCTCGCCGACATCAAGCCGCTGGCCCGGCTGCTCAAGCTTCCGTATTTCCCGGTGACGCCGACGTTCCCGTGGCTGGGGCCGCTGGGCCTGGTGCCGCTGCCGAGCAAGTGGCTGATCGAGTTCTGCCCGCCGATCCCGACCGCGCACCTGACGGACTCGGCCGACGATCCGCTGGTCGTGTTCAACCTCGCCGACCAGGTGCGGGAGACCATCCAGCAGACCCTGCACAGCCTGCTCGAACGCCGTCCGGACCCGTTCGGCCCCTGACCGTCCGGGACTCCGCCGGCCCGCGACCGTCCGGGATTCCGCCGGCCCGCGACCGTCCGGGACTCCGCCGGCCCCGGCCGGCCGCGGCACCACCTGGCTACCGGCTCGTCGCGCTACGGCGCCGCAGGCCTGGCTATCGGCTCGTCACGCGGCGGCGCCGGTGCAGCGCGAGACCGGCGGTGACCGCGCCGGCGACCAGCCCGGCCGCCGCCGTCGACGGTACGGCGATCTTGACCGCTCGCCGGCCCGTGCGGAAGTCCCGCACCTCCCAGCCCCGCTGCCGCGCCTGCCGCAACAGGGCGGCGTCCGGATTGACCGCGACGGCCCGCCCCACCGCGGAGAGCATCGGCAGGTCGTTCGCGGAGTCGCTGTAGGCGGAGCAGCGGGACAGGTCCAGCCCCTCGACCGCGGCGAGCTGGGTGACCGCCTCGGCCTTGGCCGGACCGTGCATCAGGTCGCCGACCAGCCGCCCCGTGTACGCCCCGTCGACCACCTCGGCCACCGTGCCGATCGCCCCGGTCAGGCCCAGCCGGGACGCGATCACCCGGCCGATTTCGACCGGGGCGGCGCTGACCAGCCAGACCCGCTCCCCGGCGGCCAGGTGGCGCTGTGCCAGCCGGCGGGTGCCGGCCCAGATCCGCGGGGCCATCAGCTCGTCGAAGATCTCCTCGGCGAGCCGTTCCACGTCGTCGACCCGCCAGCCCTCGACGAACGCGAGGGCCGCCTCCCTGGCCTGCGACATGTCCCCGGCGTGCTCGGTGGCGAGGACCCGGAAGCGCAGCTGCTGCCAGGCGAAGCGGGCCAGGTCGCCAGTGGTGAAGTAGTTGCGGGCGGCGAGCCCCCGGGCCAACCAGTAGATCGACGCGCCCTGCATCATCGTGTTGTCCACGTCGAAGAAGGCGGCGGCGCTCAGGTCGGGGACGGCCGGGGTGGCCTCGGCCTCGGCCTCCGCCCAGCCGGCGGTGTGCCCTCGGGTGTCGACGCTGACCGTGACCTTCCGGGTGCGGGCCACGCGACCTCCCTCGTTCGACGACCCCGAGCCGTGCCTCCCGCGAGGGTAGCCGGACCCGGCTCCGCCCCGGCGGGCCGACGGGGAGGTGCGACCGCGAAAGGAAGGGACCCCTGTCAACGCCTGGTGTTGTACAGGGGCCCCTTCCCAACCGTCTGGACGACCGGGGCTGCCGGTCGTCGGGAACCGGGCAGGTCGGCGGTCAGCGACCGCCGGGGCAGGCGCCGGGGGTCGGGCCGAGCGTGTCGCTGGCGGCCGGGGCGGGCAGCCCGCAGCCGATGGCCGCCCGCAGCCCGTCCGACCGTTCCCGGACCTCCTCCAGCAGGGCCAACGACCGGCGGACCCGGTCGCGTTCCGCCCGGCCGGCCCCGTCGAGCAGCTTGCCGACCGCCCGGCGCTGCCCGGCGAGGAACGTGTCCACCGCGTCCAGGCCGGCCGGATCGGAGCGCTGCACGGCCGTGGTGGTCAGCAGGCGTACGCCCTGGCGGGTGTCGGAGTCCATGTCGTCGAGGACGGCCGCGAAGCCGAGCCGGTCCCCGCGCAGCTCGTCGGCCTCGCCGAGCCGGGTACGGGCGAAGTCGAGGAAGAGCTGCCCCCGGCTGAGGTCCGAGCTGGCCAGCGCGAGCTGGGCCCGTTCCGTCGACCGCTTCATCCCGTACAGGGCGTCGCCGGGCACCGCGTTCTCGCTGGCGGCGGAGATGCCGGAGACGGCGATGGCCCCGGCGGCCACCCCGATCAGGATGGCGCCCCGGGCTCGGGCCCGGCGGGCGGTCACCGCGGGCAGGAAGCTTCGCTGACCGGTGCCCGCGGCACCCCGCTGGCCGGCCGGCTCGGGCCCGCCCGGCACGGCGGCGGCGCCCACGCCCTCCCGTTCGGCCGTGGCGAGCAGCATCGCGCGCAGCCCGGCGCGGAAGTCCGGGTCCACCTCCCCGGCCGGCGGATCGGCGCCGAGCTGGCGGGCGACCGCGACGAGCGCGGCGAGCTGGTCGTCGGCGCGGGACCGGACGTGGTGACGCCGGCCGCCGTTGGCTTCGTCGAGAAGCTGCGCGAAGCGCTCGGCGCGCCGGCGGGAGAAGAGGTTGCTGTCCACCGCAGGCACCTCCTCTCGCTGGTCGCGGCCGGTCGGCCGCTGTCGTCGCCGGCGACCGGTGCCGCGTGTGCCGACAGGCGTGGTGCCGTGGCGGGCGCGCTGCCCGGACCGTGGGACCCGGGAGATGCGGGGCAACCACCGGTCGCATCCGGAGCAACGCTCCGCGCCGGGCACCGGTTACGGGGCCGGCGGAGCCGAAATCACGAAGAGTGATCGGCGCGGGAGGCTGAGCGCCGAACGGCGGGAAGAGGCGTACGGTCCGCGCCGAACCTCGGCGCGGCGGCCGGCCGGTGCGGGCGGTTACCGCCGCGTCGGCGGGCGACCCACGACGGCGTCGAGTTCCCGCCGACGGAGCGGTGGCCGGCCCGGCCGGCCATCAGGTCAGGGTTGGAAGCCGTCGGGCAGCAGCCGGGCCAGGGCCCGGACCGCGCGGTACTGCAGGGCCTTGATCGCGCCCTCGTTCTTGCCCATCGCCCGGGCGGTCTCGGCCACCGAGAAGCCCTGGAGGAACCGCAGCACGATGCACTCCTGCTGCTCCGGGTTGAGCTGCTTGACGGCGGTGAGCAGGGCGACGTTCGTGATGTGCTCGACCACCGCGGCCTCCGGGCTGCCCTCCGGACCGCGGTCCTCGCGGTCGGCGTCCAGCACGTCGCCGGTGGTCACCTCCAACCGGTAGCGGCCGGACTTGAAGTGGTCGGCGACCAGGTTCCGGGCGATCGTCACGAGCCAGGCGCCGAGGTCGCGGCCCTGCCAGGTGAAGCTGCCGATCCGCTTGAGGGCCCGCAGGAACGTGTCCGACGTGAGGTCCTCGGCCAGTTGGCGGTTGCCGACCCGGAAGTAGACGAACCGGAAGACGGTGTCGACGTACCGGTCGTAGAGCAGGCCGAAGGCCTCGGCCTCGCCGGCCTGGGCGCGCTCGACGAGGGCCCAGACCTCGGTCGCCGGGTCGGAGGGGTCGGGACGGCTGGGGTAGCCGGTCGGCCCGCCGCCCGTCGCCCCGGCCGCCGGCACCGCCGGCAGCACCGCCGTCTCCGTGGTGGACGGATCGGCGGCCGACGGGGTGTCGGCGCTGCGCCGGCCCTGGGCCGGCATGGTCGGCCGGTCGGGCAGTGCGACCCGGCCGCCGTTGCCGCCGGGCGTGGCCGGGCGGGCGGGTGCCTCGTTGTGGTGCGACCGGTTGCGCAGCCGCCGGGACGTCCCGTCGCCGCGCACCGCGAGCCTCGACAGGTCGTCGGCCGAGCCCCCGGCGGCGAGCCGTTCGTTGAGGGCGGCCCGGGCGGCCGCGGTCAGTCCGTTCAGTCGCTCAACGTAGCCGTAGCTGGTCACCGTGCCTCCCCGGTCCCGCGCGACGCCGGCCCCCGGGACGCCGCGGTGCGGGCGCGTCCACGGTGGTCGGGCAGGGCTCGTCCGGGACGTGCCGACGTGCGGCAGATCCCCTTGAGGTGCTGGTCCAATGCGCTCACAGGCACGGGGGCCTCCTCGGGCTGAGGGGTGTCGACTCACGGCAAATGGGGTGAGCCGACCCGAGTGATGATAGGGCCAACGTCACCCGCGCGTGGCAAGTCCGTTACACAGAGCGGAAGTATTTCCCGCTCCGTCGCACCGATGGCGGACCGGTTGTCCGTCGTGTGCGATTGACTTTCGGCGCGGCGGGTGGTTCGGTTCCAGTCCCAGGTCAGGCCGCCGGGCCGGGCCCGTCGACCGGCCCGCCGGCGGCCCTCGGCGCACGGCGGCGGGGGAGGTTTCGCCGCCTCCCCGGGGGCGCAACGGCGCTTTGTTCCCCACGGCGACGCGCTCGGGCATGGTCGGCGGCCCGGCGCTGTGCCAGACTCAGCGACCGTGCAGGACGCAGCTGACAGCTCCGCCCCGAACCTCGCCGACCGGCTGCGCCGGGCGGCCGTCGACCACGGCGACCGCCCCGCGCTGCGCTGGCGGGACACCACCCTGACCTGGTCCGAACTGGACGCCGCCGTCACCGCCGTCGCGCGGGCCCTGGCCGCCGCCGCGCCGGACGGCCGCCCACCCTCCGTGACCGAGCGGGTCCCACCAGCGGCCGCCCCGGGCACCCGGCCGGCCCCGCCGACCGGCGGCGCGGGGCACCCGGCGCGGGTCGCGATCGCCCTGCCCAACACGCCCGACTTCGTGATCAGCTATCTGGGCACGCTGCGCGCCGGCCTGGTCGCGGTGCCGGTGAACCCCGGCTTCACCGGCCCGGAGCTGCGGCACGTCCTGGCCGACTCCGGCGCCACCGTGCTGATCTGCACCGACCGGGTCCGGGGCCTGGTCGCCGGCTGCGCCGGGCAGCTGCCCGCGCTCGCCGCGGTGCACACCGCCCCGCCGACCGCCGCGGGCGACCGGGAGCCGACCCGGGACGCGGGCGCCGGGGAGCGGGCCGCCGACGCGGAGTTCCCGCGACGCGGCGACGACCTGGCCACCCTGCTCTACACCTCGGGCACGGAGGGACTGCCGAAGGGTGCGATGCTGCCGCACCGGGCGCTCGCCGCCAACCACGCGCAGGTGGCGCGGATCTCCCCGCCGGTGGTCGGGCCCGAGGACACCGTGCTGCTGGCCCTGCCGCTGTTCCACGCGTACGGGCTGAACTCGGGGCTGGGGGCCGTCGTCCACCACGGCGCGACCGGGGTGCTGGTCGAGGATGTCGCGTCGCCCGGCGCGCTCGCCGAGATCGCCCGGCACCGGGTAAGCGTGCTCGTCGGCGTACCGTCGATGTTCCTGGCCTGGTCAACGGCGGACCGCGACGCGGTGACGGCGGCCATGGCATCGGTCCGGCTGGCGGTCTGCGGCGCGGCCCCGCTGGAGCCCGCCGTCGCCGCGCGCTTCACCGAGGCGACCGGCCGCGCGGTGCACGTCGGGTACGGCCTCACCGAGACCGCCCCGGTGCTCACCTCCACCCTGGTCGGCGGGTCGCCGAAGGCCGGCTCGATCGGCCGCCCGCTGCCCGGCGTCGAGCTGCGCCTCGTCGGCGCGGACGGGGCCGACCTGTGGCGCGACGGGGTGGCCGAGCCGGACGACGACGCCGACGAGCTGGACCTGACCGTCGGCTCGCCGGGCACCGACCCCGGCGAGATCGTGGTACGCGGGGCGAACCTGTTCGCCGGGTACTGGCCGGACGGCCGGGGCGGCCCGGACGCGGACGGCTGGTGGGCCACGGGCGACGTCGCGTACGCCGACGCCGACGGGGACCTGTTCCTGGTCGACCGGCTCGGCGAGCTGATCCTGGTCAACGGCTTCAACGTCTACCCGCACGAGGTCGAGCTGGTGCTCGCCGCGCATCCCGGCGTGGCCGAGTCGGCCGTACTGGGTGTGCCGCACCCGCGGACCGGGGAGACTGTCCGGGCGTACGTGGTGCCGGCGCCGGGTCGCCCGGTGACCGGCGAGGAGCTGCTCGCCCACTGCGCCCGTAACCTGGCCCGGTTCAAGTGCCCGACCGCCGTCGAGTTCGTCGACACGCTGCCGCACTCGGCGATCGGGAAGGTGCGCAAGACCCAGCTCAGGCCGGTGCCGTTCCCGGCCGACACCAGCACGGAGGTACCCGATGGCCACTGACGCCCGGCTCACCCTGATCACCCGGCCCGGCTGCCACCTCTGCGACGACGCCAAGGCGGCGCTCGACCGGGTGGTGGCGGTCACCGGGGACCGGTGGGTGGAGTGGGACGTGACCGACGACGTCGAGCTGGAGCGCGAGTACGGCGACCGGCTGCCGGTGGTGCTGCTCGACGGCAAGGAGCACGGCTACTGGCGGGTGGAGGAGGACCGGCTGCTGCGGGACCTGACGACCCCGCAGCTCTGAGCGCGCCCAGGCCCGCGCCCCGTGCCCGGGGCGGTGGCGGGCGGGCCCTATGGTGCTGCCCATGATCCCTACGCGCCCCCATCTGGTGTGGGACTGGAACGGCACCCTGCTCAACGACCTCAGCCTGGTGGTGACCGCCACCAACGCCGCGTTCGCCAGCGTGGGCGGGCCGAGCGTGACCACCGCCGAGCACCGGGTGCGGTTCCGCCGGCCGGTCGCCGACTACTACGCCGAGGTGCTGGCGCGGGCCGTCGACGACGAGGAGTTCGGCCGGCTGGACCGGATCTTCCACGACGCGTACCGGGAGGGGCTGACCACCTGCGCGCTGGCCGACGACGCGGCGGTGGCGATGGCCGCCTGGCCCGGCAGCCAGTCGCTGCTGTCCATGTGGTTCCACGACGAGCTGGTGCCGGCCGTGCGCACCTACGGGCTGACGGGCCGGTTCGCCCGGGTGGACGGGCTGCGCGCCACGACCGGCGGGGACCGCAAGGCGGAGTCGCTGGCGCGCCACCTGACCGAGCTGGGGGTGGACGGCCGCGAGGTGGTGCTGATCGGCGACTCGCTCGACGACGCCGACGCCGCCCTGTCCGTCGGCGGCCGGGCCGTCCTCTACACCGGCGGCTTCACCGACCCGGACCGGCTGGGCGCCTCCGGCCACCCGGTCGCGGACACCCTCACGGAGGCGGTGACCCTGGCCGCCACCCTCCCCTGACGCGACCTCCGCCCCGTGGGGGCGGCGCGGGGGGCCGGGTCAGGTGCGCAGGTAGGCCAGGACGGCCAGGACGCGGCGGTGCTGGGTGGTGTCCGGTGGCAGGCCCAGCTTCGTGAAGATGTTGCGGACGTGCTTCTCCACCGCCCCGTCGGTGACCACCAGGGCGTGGGCGATGGCGGTGTTCGAGTGGCCCTCCGCCATCAGGGCCAGCACCTCCCGCTCGCGCGGGGTCAGCTCGCGCAGCGGGTCGTCGCGCCGCCGCCGCACGAGCAGTTGGCCGACCACCTCCGGGTCGAGGACGGTGCCGCCGGCGGCCACCCGGGCAGCTCCACCGGGATCAGGCCGCGCCCGGCGAGGGCGGCCAGGGCGCTGGGCAGCCCGCGGTCGACCAGGATCGGCGGGGCGATGCCCCGGGAGAGGGCGCGCAACTCGGCGAGCGTCTCCCGGGTCTGGGTGGCCGCCTCGTCCAGCGTCCGGCCGGCCGCCTCGGGGTCGGTGACGAGCTGGTGGCGGGCCCGGCTCAGGTCCATGGCGAGCCGGACGAGGCGCTGCTGCGGGCCGTCGTGGATGTCCCGCTCCAGCCGGCGCAGCGCCGCCGCCTCCGCGGAGACCGCCGCCCGCTTCTGCTCCTCCAGCACCGTGATCCGGCTGCGCATCTCGGCCACGCCGGTCAGCAGAGCGCGGGCGAAGGCGGCCTGGAGCAGCGCGCAGCCCCGCGCCACGAGCGGCAGCGTGATCAGGAAGAACACGCCGATCGCGCAGTTCAGGCCGATCCGGGCGGCGGCCGATCCACCCAGGCCGAGCAGTTCGCTCAGCTCCTCGTTCTCCGGCGGGTGCGGAATGGCCCAGTCGTACGCCCAGTAGAGGGTGCCGACGACCGCGCCGGCCCACCAGGTGACGGTCACCACGAAGGTGACGATGGCCACGGGGAGCTTGAGGATTCCGTGGGCCAGGTCGAGCCAGGACTGCGCGTCCCGGATCGGTGCGAGGATCCGCCGCCAGGGGCCGGCACCCGGTTCGGGGCGGCGGTAGTCGGGGCGTACCCGGGACTGCCGGAGCACGGTCGGCAGCCGCAGCCGTTCGACGTCGGCCAGGCCGCGGGCGACGGACAGGGCCCCGGCGAGCACCGGCAGGCCGATCACCGTCACCACCAGCCCCACGCCGAGCGCCAGCCCCACCAGCAGCACCACGAAGCTGGCCAACGCCAGGGGAAAACCGAGCAGGACGTACCCGGAGTCGCGGAGCAGTTGGCGGGAGGCGGCGGGCGGGTCGTCCACGGTGGCGGCGGTCATGGTCCGAGGCTAGGTAGCGCGGCGCCCCGTGTCCCATCCCGCCGGCCACCCGTTCCGGGTGGTGCCAGCCCTACCGCGGGCCGGCCATCGGGGCGTGTGATTGGTGAAAGAAGTCGGGATTGAGCAATAATCGGCGCGCGGCCGAACAGGGGTCCGCATAACGATCTTGTGGGACGGAGGGGCAGGTGGGGGCGGGTCGCCGGTCTTCAAGATCGCGATTTGTGCGTCTCTTCACAAGCGCCTACTCTGTAATTCCGACGCGTCCTGCTAGCTCAGCCGGCAATCTCGGTCGCCAGCGGGAGTCCCGACACGGCCGGCCGCTGGAGCTGGCCGAGGATCGCACCGCACGGAGTCTCATGAGTCAGCACCGTCACCCTGGCGCGCCCGGTCGCGCCGGTGCCGTACCGGCGCTTCCGGACCTGCCCGAGGCGACCGTCGCGCGGCTCCCCGAGTACCTCCGCGCCCTGCACAACCTCGCCGAGTCCGGCCACGAGACCATTTCCAGCGAGGGGCTGGCCAGCGCCGCCGGGGTCAACTCCGCGAAGCTCCGCAAGGACCTCTCCCACCTCGGCTCGTACGGCACCCGCGGGGTCGGCTACGACGTCGCCCTGCTGGTCGACCAGATCGAGTTCGTGCTCGGGCTCACCCAGCGGCGGGCCGTCGCGCTGGTCGGCGTGGGTAACCTCGGTCACGCCCTGGCCGGCTACGACGGCTTCGCCAGCCGCGGCTTCCGGATCGCCGTGCTGCTCGACGCGGACCCGTCCCGGGTGGGCGAGGAGATCAACGGCCTGGTCGTCCGGCACGTCGACGAGCTGCCCCGGATCGCCGCCGAGGAGTCGATCGCGATCGGCGTGATCGCCACCCCGGCCGGCGCCGCCCAGGCCGTCGCCGACCAGCTGGTCGAGGTCGGCGTGACGAGCATCCTCAACTTCGCGCCGTGCGTACTCTCGGTGCCGGAGGGCGTCGACGTGCGCAAGGTCGACCTCGCCATCGAGCTGCAGATCCTGTCCTTCCACGAGCACCGCAAGGCGTCGCTGACCGCGTTGCCCGCCACCGGCGGGTCCGCCCTCACCGCCCTGCCCGGCGGGCTCACGGAGACCGACACCCAGGAGGCGACCGGCACGTGAAACTCCTCGTCGTCGGCACGTCCTACCGCACCGCTCCGGTCGCCGCCCTGGAGCAGCTGGCGGTCGCCCCCGCCGACCTCACCCGCACCCTGGACCGCCTGATCGCCCGGCCGTACGTGAGCGAGGCGGTGCTGGTCTCCACCTGCAACCGGGTGGAGGTCTACGCCGCCGTGTCCGGTTTCCACGGTGGGCTCGGCGACATCTGCGCCGTCCTCGGCGAGCACGCCGGGACGCCACCGGCCGCCCTGGCCAACCACCTCTACGTGCATTACGACGCCGCCGCCGTCAACCACGTCTTCCGGGTCGCCGCCGGGCTGGACTCGATGGTCGTCGGCGAGGCGCAGATCCTCGGCCAGCTCCGTGACGCGTACCACTGGGCCACCGGGGCCGACGCCGCCGGCCGGCTGCTGCACGAGCTGATGCAGCAGGCGCTGCGGGTGGGGAAACGGGCGCACGCGGAGACCGGCATCGACCGGGCCGGCCAGAGCGTGGTCACCGCCTCGCTCGACCTGGCCGCCGCGCTGCTCGACGGCGACCTCGCCGGCCGTCCCGCCCTGGTGGTCGGGGCCGGCGCGATGGGCGCGCTGGGCGTGGCGACGCTCTCCCGGCTCGGCGCGGGGCCGCTCACCGTGACCAACCGGGGGACCGACCGGGCCGTGCGGCTGGCCGAGTCGTACGGAGCCAGCGCGGCGCCGATGGCCGAGCTGACCGACGTGCTCTCCACAGTGGACATCGTAGTGGCCGCCACGGCGAGCACCGAACCGGTCCTCACCCGCGAGGTGGTGGCCCGCGGGCTCGCCGGCCGCGCCCCCGGGCGGGGTCCGCTGGTCCTGCTCGACCTCGCCGTTCCGCGCGACGTGGAGGCGGGCGTGGCCGAGCTGGACGGTGTCGAGGTGATCGACATCGACCGGATGGCGGCGCTGCTCGCCGACGGGCCGGCCGCCACCGACGCGGCCGCCGTCGAGCGGATCGTGGCCGCCGAGGTCGAGTCCTTCCTCACCTGGCTGCGCGGCGCCGACGTGGCCCCGACCGTGGCCGCGCTGCGCGGCCGGGCCGAGGACGTGGTCAGCGCCGAGCTGCGCCGGCTGGCCCAGCGCCGCCCCGACCTCACCGAGGAGCAGCGCGCGGAGGTCGCCCGGACGGTGCACCGGGTGGTGCAGCGGCTGCTGCACCAGCCCACCGTGCGGGTCCGCCAGCTCGCCGCCGAGCCGGGCGGCGACCAGTACGCCGCGCTGCTGCGCGAGCTGTTCGACCTCCAGGTTCCGCAGACGTCCCCGGTCGACACCGTTCCCGACGTGGTCGACACCGAGACCACCCCGTACCCCGGAGGTGAGAGATGACCGCCCCCCTGCGCCTCGGCACCCGGGGCAGCGCGCTGGCGATGGCCCAGTCCGGCCAGGTCGCCGCCGCGCTCACGGCCGCGACCGGCCGCGAGGTCGAACTTGTCGAGGTGGTCACCGCGGGCGACCGCTCGACCGCCCCCGTGCACCGGCTCGGCGTCGGCGTGTTCGTCTCCGCGCTGCGCGACGCCCTGGCCGCCCGGGCCATCGACTTCGCGGTGCACTCCTACAAGGACCTGCCCACCGCGGCGGCCCCCGGGCTGCACATCGCGGCCGTGCCGGAGCGGCAGGACCCGCGCGACGCGCTGGTGGCCAGGGACGGGCGGACGCTCGCCGAACTGCCACCCGGTGCCCTGGTCGGCACCGGCGCGCTGCGCCGCATCGCGCAGCTGCACGCGCTCGGGATGCAGCTGGAGGTCACCCCGGTCCGCGGCAACGTGGACACCCGCCTCACGCGGGTGCTCGGCCCGGACGCCGATCTCGACGCGGTCGTCCTGGCCCGGGCCGGGCTGGCCCGGATCGGCCGGCTCGACGTGATCACCGAGACGCTCGACCCGATGCTCATGCTGCCCGCGCCCGCCCAGGGCGCGCTGGCCGTGGAGTGCCGCGTCGACGACGCGGACCTGGTCGAGCTGCTCGCGGTGCTCGACCACGCACCGTCCCGGGCCGCGGTCACCGCGGAACGGGCGCTGCTGGCCACCCTGGAGGCCGGGTGCAGCGCACCCGTCGCCGCCTACGCCATCGTCGCCGAAGGCGAGCCGGCCGGCTCAGGCGCGGAAGGCGATGTTGTTCATGAGATCTACCTGCGCGGGGCGGTGATCAGCCCGGACGGTACCCGAGACCTCCGGCTGTCCCGCACCGGAACGCCCGCCGACGCGGCGGAGATCGGCAAGGCACTCGCCGCCGAACTCCTCGAACTCGGCGCCGACTCGATCCTCGGCCAAGAAGGACACGCCGGCCCGGGGACCCAGCAATTTGGGAGCACAGAATGACCCGCACCCGTAAGCCCGTAGGCCGCATCGCGTTCGTCGGGGCCGGCCCCGGCGACCCGGGCCTGCTGACCCGCCGGGCGCACGACGCCCTGGTCGACGCCGACCAGGTGGTGTACGACCGGGGCATCCCCGAGTCGCTGCTCGACGCCGTCCGCGCCCAGGCCAAGCCCGACGCCGAGTTCACCCCCGCCGAGGGCGTGCCCGGGGACGTGGCGAAGGTGCTGATCTCGGCCGCCCGGTCCGGCCAGAACGCGGTGCACCTGGTCGCCGGCGACCCGTTCGGCCACGATTCGGTGGTCAAGGAGGTACAGGCGGTCGCGCGTACCGCGGCGCACTTCGAGGTGGTGCCGGGCATCGGTCAGGCCGAGGGCGTGGCCACGTACGCGGGCCTGCCGCTGCCCGGCGTGCGTACCGCCGCCGACGTCGAGGACGTCACCACGCTGGACTTCGAGGCGCTGGCCGCGGCCGTCAACCGGGGCTCGCTGGCGATCGCCGTGGACGCCGGCGACCTGGCCGCCGTGCGCGACGGTCTGCTCGCCGCCGGGGTGGACGGCACCACCGCCGTGGGCGTGACCGGCGACGGCACGGGGGAGACCCAGTACACGACCACGTCGACCGTGGACTCCTTCGTCGCGGCGGCACTCGGCTTCACCGGCCGCGTCGTGCTCACCGTCGGCGCGGGCGTCGGCGAGCGGGACACGCTGAGCTGGTGGGAGAACCGGCCGCTGTACGGCTGGAAGGTGCTCGTACCCCGGACCAAGGAACAGGCCGGCGTGATGAGCGCCCGGCTGCGCGCGTACGGGGCCATCCCGTGCGAGGTGCCGACCATCGCGGTCGAGCCGCCGCGCACCCCCGCCCAGATGGAGCGGGCGGTCAAGGGCCTGGTCGACGGCCGGTACGCCTGGGTGGTCTTCACCTCCGTCAACGCGGTGCGCGCGGTGTGGGAGAAGTTCGCCGAGCACGGCCTGGACGCCCGGCACTTCGGCGGTGTCAAGATCGCCTGTATCGGCGAGGCGACCGCCGACGCCGTCCGCGCGTTCGGCATCCAACCGGAGCTGATCCCGTCCGGCGAGCAGTCGTCCGAGGGGCTGCTGGCCGAGTTCTCACCGCACGACGAGATCCTCGACCCGGTGGGCCGGGTGCTGCTGCCACGCGCCGACATCGCCACCGAGACCCTCGCCGCCGGGCTCACCGAGCGCGGCTGGGAGGTCGACGACGTGACCGCGTACCGGACCGTCCGGGCGGCCCCGCCGCCCGCCGAGATCCGGGACGCGATCAAGTCGGGCGGGTTCGACGCGGTGCTCTTCACGTCGTCCTCGACGGTGCGGAACCTGGTCGGCATCGCCGGGAAGCCGCACACGCGTACCGTTGTCGCCGTCATCGGGCCCAAGACGGCGGAGACGGCGACGGAGTTCGGCCTGCGGGTCGATGTGCAGCCGCAGAACGCCTCGGTGCCCGACCTGGTGGAGGCGCTCGCCGCCTACGCCGTCGAGCTGCGCGAGAAGCTCGCCGCCATGCCGGCCAAGCAGCGCCGCGGCTCGAAGGTGCAGGGCCCCACCGCCCTCAGGTTCCGCTGACAGGAGGCCCCCGTGCCGTACCCCGAGATCCGACCCCGCCGGCTGCGCCGCAACGCGGCCGTGCGGCGGCTGGTCACCGAGACCCGCGTCGACCCGGCCGAGCTGGTCGTGCCGATGTTCGTGAAGGAGGGGCTGACCGAGCCACGGCCGATCGCCTCGCTGCCGGGGGTGCTCCAGCACTCCCGGGACTCGCTGCGCAAGGCGGCCGCGGAGGCGGTGCAGGCCGGCGTGGGCGGGATCATGCTGTTCGGGGTGCCGGCGTCGCGTGACGAGCGCGGCTCCGGCGGGATCGACCCGAACGGCATCCTCAACGTCGCCATCCGGGATGTGGTCTCCGAGGTCGGCGACGCCACCGTGGTCATGAGCGACCTCTGCCTGGACGAGTTCACCTCGCACGGGCACTGCGGGCTGCTCACCCCCGACGGCGGCGTGGACAACGACGCCACCCTGGCCGCGTACGCCGAGATGGCGGTCGCCCAGGCCGCCGCCGGGGTCCACGTGGTCGGGCCGTCCGGGATGATGGACGGCCAGGTCGGCGTCGTCCGGCGGGCCCTCGACGCCGCCGGCCATACCGACGTCGCCGTGCTCGCGTACGCCGTGAAGTACGCCTCCGCGTTCTACGGACCGTTCCGGGACGCGGTGGAGTCGGCCCTGGAGGGCGACCGGCGCACCTACCAGCAGGACCCGGCGAACCTGCGCGAGTCCCTGCGCGAGGTGGAGCTGGACGTCGCCGAGGGCGCCGACATGGTGATGGTCAAGCCGGCCCTGCCCTACCTCGACGTGGTGGCGGCGGTCCGGGCCGCGGTGGACGTCCCGGTCGCGGCCTACCAGGTCTCCGGCGAGTACGCGATGGTCGAGGCGGCCGCCGCGAACGGCTGGATCGACCGCGAACGGGTCATGCTGGAGACGCTCACCTCGATCCGCCGGGCCGGCGCCCAGATCATCCTCACCTACTGGGCGGTCGAGGCCGCCCAGCTCCTGCGCCAGCGCTACTGACCGCCACCGGACCGCCCGCGCCGGCCGCACCGGGCGGCGCGCCCACCCGCACGGGTGGCCGGCGACCGCACTGGTGGCCGGCGACCGCACGGGTGGTCGCGGAGCACGTGGCGCGCCGGCGGGGCATGCCGTGATCGACTCGTCGGCGCTGCCTCTCCTCGCCTGCCACCCACGCTCCACTTCTCGCCCTTTGCTCTGCACCCCCCGGCGCACAACTGACGGACAGTGAAGGTTGCGCCAGTGGGTGCAGAGCAAAGGGCCGTGAAAGGCATGTGGTGGTCGGGCGGGTCAGGGCGTCGACTGAGGCCCGGCGCCCGCGGTTTCCGCAGGATGCCGGGTTATCCACAGGGGCGGCCGGCGGGATTGCGGACGACCGGCGGCTGACGGAAGGCTGCATTTCATGGCAGCCTTCGACCGCGAGCCTGGCCATCCGGAGCGGCACGACCAGTCCGACGGGCGGCAGCAACCCGAGCGCCCCACGCCGGACGCGCCGGACGGTCCGGACCGTCCGGACCGGCCGGGAGGCGAAGCTGGCGGCGACGAGCAGCCGACGATGTTGAGCGAGCCGTTCGACATTCCCTGGCCGGCGGCCGGGATCGTACGGGCCGTCCGCCGCCGCGCCGACGCCAGCCAGCGGGAGCTGGCCCGGTGGGCGGGAGTGCATCCGTCCACCATCGGACGGATCGAGGCGGGCGCGCTGGTGCCCAGCATCGCCATGCTGCGCCGGCTCATCGCGGTGGCGGGCTTCCGGCTCGCCGTCGTGGACGAGTTCGGCCGGGTGCTCAAGCCGATGCGCGACCGCGACGACGCGCGGGACGGGGCGGGGCGGCGCTACCCGTCGCACCTCGACACCATCCTCGACCCGGAGCCGGGGGAGTGGTGGGCCGACATCTACGGGCTGGCCCGCCCGCCGGAGACCTTCTATCGGAACCGGGCGGTGCGGGACGCGATGCGCCGGCGCAGCCAGTGGGAGGTACGGGTGGCCAAGTACCGGCACGTGCCGCCACCGCCGCGCGTTCCGCCGACCGGGTGACGGCCCTGTTTGCGCGTCAGCGGCCGGCGTCGAGGCGGTGCACCAGCTCCGCCACGTCCACGCTGTACTCGCACCACTCCCGGTCGGGACGGTAGCCCAGCTCGGCGTTGACCTTGAGCATCGCCTCGTTGGCCTGCGCGTTCCAGGTCTGCACCTCGGTCAGCTCCGGCTCGGCCGAGCGCAGCTCCAGCAGCATCCGCGCCTTGATCGCCCGGTCGATTCCGTAGCCCCGGTGGTCCTGCACCACGATCGTGTCGTACTGGTCGGCCCGGGTCGGGTGCTGCGCCGGCACGACCAGCTCGGTCAGCCCGGCCACCTCGCCGGTCCGGTCGTGGATGGCGAGCACGATGTACGGCTTCATGCCCCGGCGGTGCAGTGTGTCGATGCTGTCCCGCAGCCGCTCCGGGTCGTACGAGCTGGGGCGCAGTTCGCCGTCGCCGAGGTCGCGCACCTCGGCCTTCGCCCGCGCGTACGCCTCGATCAGGTCGTCCGGCGGACCGCCCGGGCAGAACTCCACGCGGTAGCCCGCGCCGACTCCCGTGGCCATGGCGGCCAGCGCCGACCAGTCCACCGCGGACAGGTCCAGCACGCTGCGCGTCTCCACGTACTCCCGGTTGAAGCCGAGCGCCTCGTAGAAGGCCACGGCCGGAGTGTCGCCGACGACCTCGACGCCGATGGACTGGAAGCCCTCCTGGTAGACCCGGCGGGCGGCCAGCCGGACCAGGTCCCGGCCCAGGCCGCTGCGGCGCACCGACGGGTGGACCAGCACCTCCAGGACGCCGATGTCGCCGAGCATGAGCACCTGGACGTGGCCGAGGATCGCGCCGGGCTCGCCCTCGGCGCCCGCCCCCGCCTGGGCCACCCACGAGATCCGCCGCTCGCCGGGCATCACCTCGGAGAGGTACTCCCGCAGCGAACTCTGCCGCCAGGGCGGATCCTGTGGGAGGTCGGCCGCGAACACCGCGTTCAGCGTGTCCAGTAGCGACGCGATCTCGACGGACGACGCGGTCCGGGGATCCCACTCGCGCACCATCACCCGTCTAGCTTGCCGTCAACGGCAGCGCGGGGGAAGTGTCCAGTTCTCCAATGTACGCAGGCGATCACGTCACGTACGCCGGCTGGCGACCCCGTACTCGTTGGCCTTGTCGAAGACGTCCTGCGCGTATCGGCGGACGTCGTTGTATGACAGGATGGCGCCCCACCAGTCGCCCGGGATCGTCATGTTCCGGCCGCCCTTGCACAGGTAGTTGCCGGCGGCCAGGGCGGCGTCGTCCAGGTCGTGCGGATCCTTCCGGCCGTCGTTGTCCGCGTCCGCCCCGATCTCCTGCCAGGTCGTCGGGATGAACTGCATCGGGCCGATCGCCCGGTCGTAGGTGGTGTCCCGGTCGTGCAGCCCCCGGTCGGTGTCCCTGATCAGCGACCGGCCGCCCTTGCCGTCGAGCGGGTCGCCGATGATCTCCGGCAGCGCCCGCGCGTCCGGCCCGAGCGTCGCGCCGTTGGCCTGCCCGTGCCGGGACTCGACGTACCCGATCGCGGCCAGTGTGGTCCAGCTGAGCTGGCAGCTGCGGTTGGTCTCCGCGAGCACCAGCTCCGCGTAGCCGTACGCCTGCATCGCGACCGGCGAGATGCCCACCTTCGCCCCGGTCTGCTGGGCCCACGCGGCGAGGGCGTCGGCGGGCCGGCCGGTCGCCGCCGGAACGCCGGGCAGCCCGCCCGGCGTGGCGGTCGCGCCCGGGAACCCGGGCAGCCCGGTCGGCGCCGGCGCGCCGGAGATCCCGGGAAGGGCTCCGCCCGGGGTGCCGGTGGCGTCGACCGCGACCGGACGGGGCTTCGGCGCGGTGGCCGGCACCACGAGCGCTCCGGCCGCCGCGGTCGCCCCGACCAGGGCGAGCAGGAACAGCCCGGACACCGTGAGGCGCCCGCCCGGCCGGCGCGACCACGCCCGGGTGGCCCGCGCCGCGGCGGCCACCGCCTGCCGCGGCGGAGGCATGCGTACGGCGTGGGCGAACGGCATCCGGCGCCGCCGGCCCCCGGCCGACTTTCCGCCGTCGACGCCGTCCGTCCCGGCGTCTCCTGCCTCGCCCGCCGTGGTGCCCTCGGCTTCCTCCGCCTTGGCGTCCCCGGTGGCGTCCGCCTTGGCGTCTCCTGCCTCGTCCGCCTTGGTGCCCTCGGCTGCGTCCGCCGTGGCTGCGTCCGCCGTGGGGGCGTCCCCGACAGCGTCCGCCTTGACGCCCCCGGTCTCGTCCGCCGTGGTGCCCTCGACGCCGTCCGCCTTGACCTTTACGGTCGCGTCTCCCGGCTTCTCGGGCTTCGCGGCGGCGTCGACGGCGTCCGGCCCCTCGGCGGGCGCGGGCGTCTCGGTCGGCTGCTCCGACCTCAGCCACGGCCGGCGGGGTCGGGGCAGCCGGCCGTGCGCCGGGCCGCCGCCCGGTTCCTCGGGGGGCGCGGCCGGACGCAGGGGCCGATCCGTCGTGCTCTCCTCGCCGTCCACCACCCGTCGAGTATCGCCCATGTTCCGCTCGGCGTCAGGACCGGTCGTACCCTTGTGCCATGCCCCGGTACGAGTTCCGCTGCCGCGCCTGCGGCGACACCTTCGAGGTCAACCGTCCGATGGCGCAGGCCGGCGAGCCGGCGCCCTGCCCCCAGGGGCACGCCGACACGGTCAAGCTGCTGTCCACGGTGGCCGTGACCGGTCGCGGCGGCCCGGGCGCCGCCCCGGCCCCGTCCGGCGGGGGCTGCTGCGGCGGCGGCTGCGGCTGCTGACCCCCACCCTCGCCGCCTCCTGACGCGGTGACCTCCGGCGGGGCCCCGGGCCCCGGCCGGCCCGTCATCGTGCCCGTTCGACCCCGCCGGCGTATGACGACGCCGGAGATGCCGGCGACGCCGGGCCAGACGCCACTGGCACCTTTGGGTCGGCGTCTGCCCGACCGTTCTCACGATGCGTGACCGTGCGACCATAGTGCAGCATGTATCGAACGTCACGGGCGGAGGTTCGACGCATGTCGCCAGGTATCCACCTCCCGACGGGCTGGGTGACCTTCGTGTTCACCGACATCGAAGGCTCGACGCGCCTGGCCCAGCTGCTCGGCCCGGGGTACCGGCCGGTGCTGTGGGAACACCGCCGCCTGCTGCGCCGCACCCTGGCCGGTACGCAGGGCGCGGAGCTGCTGACCGAGGGCGACTCGTTCTTCATCGCGTTCCCGGACGCCGCCGCGGCGCTGACCGCCTGCCTGACGGCGCAGCGTGCGCTGGCCACCCACGAGTGGCCGGCTCCGGAGGCCGCGCCCCGGGTCCGGATGGGACTGCACACGGGCTGGGCCGAGCCGCGCGACGGCGAGTACGCCAGCGCGGAGGTGCACCGCGCCGCCCGGGTCGCCGCCGCGGCGCACGGCGGGCAGGTGCTCTGCTCGGGGGCCACCGCCCGGCACGCCGAGTCGCTGCCGGAGGGCGCGTCCCTGCTCGACCTCGGCCTGCACCGGCTGCGCGGCTTCGACGACCGGGAACGGCTGTTCCAGCTCGTCGCGCCCGGCCTGGAACGGCAGTTCCCGCGCCCGCGTACCGCCGACGTGGCGGCGCACAACCTGCCGACCCAGGTCACCTCGTTCGTCGGCCGGGAGGCCGAGCGGGCCGAACTGCGGCGGCTGGTGCGGGAGCACCGGCTGGTCACCGTGCTCGGCGCGGGCGGGGCCGGCAAGACCCGGCTGGCCGTCGAGCTGGCCGGCGGGCTGGTCGACGAGTACCCGGACGGGATCTGGTTCGTCGACGTCGCCGCGGTGACCGACCCGGGGCTCGTGGCGTTCGCGGTCGCCGCCGTGCTGGGGCTACGCCCGGAGCCAGGCCGGCCCATGGTGGACACCCTCGTCGAGTACGCCGCCGTACGCCGGATGCTGGTCCTGCTGGACACCTGCGACGCCCAGCCGGCCGCGTCGGCGGAGGTGATCTCCCGGCTGCTCGCCGGCGGCGGTGGCGTGCGGGTGCTGGCCACCAGCCGTGAGTCCTTCGGGCTGCCGGGGGAGGTGGTGTGGCGGATCCCGCCGCTGTCCGTGGAGCCCCGGCCGGACGGCGCGGAGAGCGACGCCGTGGCGCTGCTGCTCGACCGGACGGCGGCGGCCCGGGGCGGGCGGGCACCGGACCCGGCCGAGTCGGCCGACCTGCGGCGGGTGGTACGGCGGCTCGACGGGCTGCCGCTCGCCATCGAGTTGGCCGCCGCCCGGCTGCGGGTGCTCTCCGTCGGGCAGCTCGCGGAACGCCTCGACGACGTCCTCGGCACGCTGGACGCGGGCCGGCAGGACCCGGTCCCGCCGCCCGGGAGCGGCTGGACGGGCGACCCGCAGGATCCCGTCGGCCTGGTGAAGGCCGCGTCCGGCGATGCCGTGGACGCCTCGGTGGCGCGGCGACCGGCCAGCGAGCGGCACCTCACCTTGCAGGCCACCGTCAGTTGGTCGTACCGGACGTTGGGGGCGCGGGCGGCGCGGCTGCTGCGCTGGCTGGCGGTCTTCGCCGGGCCGGTCGACCTGCCGACCGTGGAGTGGCTGCTCGACGACGATCCGCTCGACCCGCTGTCCGTGCTGGTGGACAAGTCGATGATCCTGGCCGAGCCGCACGCCTCGGGCAGCACCTATCGGATGCTCGACCCGATCCGGGCGTACGCGGCCCGCCGGCTGGTGCAGGCGGGCGAGGAGCGGGCGGCTCGGGACCGGCACCTGGCCTGGGCGACGCACGCGCTGACGCGCGCCCGGCTGGGGCCGGACGGCCGTGCGGCGACGCTCTCGCTGTACGCCCTCGACCCGCTCGCGAAGGAGTTGCGCGCCGCCCTGCGCTGGTGCGCCACCGGCGGCAGCGCCCGCGCCGGGCTGCGCCTGGCCGGCGCGCTGGAACAGTGGTGGCGGGAGCGCGGGCTGGCCCGGGAGGGGCGACTCTGGCTGTTCCGGCTCTACGGCCGGATCGCCGAGACCGGCGAGTCCATTCCGGACGCCGAGCTGGCGGCGGCGTACCACATGCACTCGCTGCACGCCGGCGCGGACGGCGAGTTCACCGAGGAGCTGCGCTTCTCCCAGCAGGCCGAGGCGGCGGCCCGGCAGGCCGGCGACGCGGGGCTGCTGGCCCGGGTGCTGGCCGGGCGGGCCGCGCCGCTGATCGACATGGGGCAGCTCGCCGAGGCCGAGCGGGTCTGCCGTGAGGTCATCGACTGGGCGCACGAGCGGGACGTGGCGTCCGACGCGCTGTTCGCCGTACTCCGCCTCGCCGAGCTGCTGTGGCGGCGCGGCGCGCTGGCGGAGGCGGCGGAACTGCTCGGCGCGGCGCGACCGATCGAGGCGACCCGCCCGGCGGACCGGGGCCGCCGGTCGGTCGACATGCTGCTCGGCATGGTGGCGCTGGCCCGGGGCGATCTCGTCGCGGCGCACGAGCACCTGCTGGTCGCGCTGCGGTCCCGGATGACCCACGGCTTCCACCGGCGGGCCTGCGACACGCTCAACGCGGTCGCGGTGCGCTGCGCCGACGGGGGAGACCCGTGCACCGCCGCCCGGCTGTTCGGCGCGGCCGAGGCGACCCGGGCGAGCCTGCGCTCGATGCCGGGCATCTACGGCCCCTACTGGGCGGAGCAGCAGGCGGAGCTGCGCGGCACGCTGGGCGACGCGGCCTTCGACATCGCGTACGGCGAGGGCAGCGAGCTGGGCCTGGAGGAGGCGGCGGCGCTGGCGCTGGGCGTGGAGCACCCCGACCTGGGCGCGGACTCGGCGCGGTTCGGCGCGGCCGGCGCTCCCGTCCCCCGCCGGCGCGCGGAGTCGGGGCGACGGGCGGCCGGCCGTACGGAGCGGGCCTGAGCCGGGCGACCCTACCGCGTCGAAGGGGCTCCGCCGGACGGCAGAGCCCCTTTCGTTCCGGTCAGGCGACGGCGCGGCGCTCGGCGTCGGGCAGGAGCCGGGCGGCGCGGTCGATGTCGGCCTGCTTCACCGCGGCGACCGAGCCGAAGACGCTGACCGCCTGGTAGTAGGTCCAGGCCAGGCTGTAGCAGGCCGGCCGGACCAGCGAGCTGTACGTGGCGCAGACCCGCTTCAGGTCCTCGTAGAAGGCGCTGTCCAGCCGGGACTTGTTCGCCGAGAACTGGCCCATCGCCTTGTAGTTGCGGTAGCCGAAGTCGTGCCGGTAGCAGGAGAGATTGAAGTTGAACCCGAGCGGGTTGTCCGGGCTGGACGAGCAGTAGTCGGTGGACCAGTCGAAGGCGTAGTCGCTCCAGGCGGCCTTGTTGAGCCGGGCGTTGTTCCAGGCGTTGTAGCTGGTGGCGCTCGTCTGGGTCCAGCTGGACAGCACGCTGAGCTTCTGTGTCGTGGTGACGGCGGCGGCGGGGGAGGCGACCCCCAGCACGGCGGCCAGCGCGAGCGCGCCGGAGGCGAGGAGGGTGGAGAGTCGTCTGCGCATGGGGGTACCTCCGTTGGGGGACGGGGGGTGCCGGCGGCTCGCCGGGTCAGAGCAGTGTCGATCATCGAACAGACATCGATGAGTGTCGTAGGCCAACGTTTGGTGGCATGTGTCGAAACAGACGAAAGCCCCGGGACGACGCGGCGTCCCGGGGCCCTCTCGCCGTGGGCGTCAGTGCACGAAGCGCGGCGGGCTCGCCTGGCTCTCGTTGTACAGCCGGTCCAGCGCGGTCACGTGGTAGGTGTACCGCAGGCCCGCCTCGGCGGTGGTGTCCACCCAGGACTGCACGGCGCCGGGGGTGGCCCGGACCGTGGCGACCAGGTGGGACGCGTCGGCCAGGTCACACGCGCCGGCCGGGCTGTTCCCGTCGAACCGGTAGATCGCGTACGAGGTGGCCGTGCCGAGCGGTCCGGCCCCGTCGGCGGGGTGGCGCCAGTTCAGCCGTACGCCGTCGTCCTGCCGCTCGACGTCCGTGACGACCGGCGCCAGCAGCGGCTCGACCGGCAGGTGCGGCATCGCCGGCACCAGGGCCGGGCGGGAGTAGTGCTCGGCGGCGTAGATGTCGGTGGCCCCGAGCCGGTTCGCCCGCACCTGGACGGCCGAGAAGTGCACGTTGCCGAGCACCTCCGGGTACGCCCGGTTGAGCGTCAGGTGGTCCGACAGCTCGCGCGGGTTCATCCAGAACGACCCGTAGACCGGCTCACCGCTCTTGTAGTCGGCCTGGCCGATGTAGAGCTGCACGCGGGTGCCGCGCACCTGCTCGGCCCACCACGGCACCAGGCGGGCGTAGTCGGCCGCCGGGTACTGCCCGATGTACCAGTACAGCTGGGGAACGACGTAGTCGATCCACTCTTCCTTGATCCACGTACGGGTGTCGGCCGAGATGATGTCGTACGACTGGCTTCCGGTGGTGTCCGAGCCCAGCGGGTGGGCCGACTTGTTGCGCCAGATGCCGAACGGGCTGACGCCGAACTTCACCCACGGCTTGACCGCCTTGATCTTGGCGTTCATCTCCTGGATCAGCAGGTTGATGTTGTCCCGCCGCCAGTCGGCCTTGTTGGTGAAGCCCCGGTTGTACGCCGCGAAGGTCGCGTCGTCCGGCACCTGGTGCGTGCCGCTCGGGTACGGGTAGAAGTAGTCGTCGAAGTGCACCCCGTCGATGTCGTACCGCTCGACGGCGTCCATCATCGCGGTCTGGACGAACTCGCGGACCTCGGGGATGCCGGGGTTGTAGTAGAGCCGGCTGCCGGCGACGCCGGCCGGCGGGTAAGCGAAGGTCCAGTCCGGGTGCTGCCGGACCGGGTGGTTGGGCGCGAGCTTCGAGATGTCCGCGCCGGCGCCGCCCGGGGCCGGCATGGAGACCCGGTACGGGTTCATCCAGGCGTGGAACTCCAGGTTCCGCTTGTGCGCCTCCTCGACGACGAACGCCAGCGGGTCCCAGCCCGGGTCCTGCCCGCGCACGCCGGTCAGGTACTCCGACCACGGCTCGACCTGCGAGGGCCAGAACGCGTCGGCGGTGGGGCGGACCTGGACCACGACGGCGTTGTGGTTGAGCCGCTGCGCCAGGTCGAGCCAGGCCAGGTACTCCGCCTTCTGCTTGGCGATCTGGTCGGGCGCGGTCTGCGACGCCTTGGTGGGCCAGTCGATGTTCGTCACGGACGCGATCCACAGGGCCCGGAACTGCCGCTTTGGCGTGGCCGGATCGGTCGTGCAGGTGGTGGCGGTCGTGGTCGCGTCGGTCTCCGCCGCGCTGGCGGCGGTGGGGGAGGCGGCGACGAGCGCGCCGAGGAGGGCTACGGCCAGCCCGGCGGCTCTGAGCCGAGTTGCCTTCATCCGGTGCGTCCCTTCGTTGGGGCTCGGCGTGGCAGGGGGAGAGACGACGGACACCGGGGCATATCCGGCAAGATTCGCCGCAGGCTGTCTGTCGCTGGTAGGAAATTTTCACACCGGGCGGGGGTGGCGCAAGTGTTCTCGCAAGATCCGCCCCTCCCGCCACCCCCTACGGGCGCGGCTGGGGGGTGCCCGTCGGGCCGTGGACGACGGGCCGGCCGTCGACCCAGGTGACCTCGTCCAGCCAGACCTGGCGCCCCGGGTCGGTCGTGCCCTCCTGCCCGGGCGGCCAGGCGTGGTACAGCAGCCACGTCCGGCCGTCCTTGACGACCATCGAGGCGTGCCCGGGGCCGGACGCGACCGCGTTGCTGCGCAGGATCGGGTTCTCGGCGGCCTTGACGCACGGCCCGGTGGGCGACTCGCAGACCGCGTACCCCTCGGCGTACACCTTCCGGTTGTACGCGTTCGCGGCGAAGAAGAGGTACAGCCGGCCGTCCCGGCGGTGGAAGAACGGGCCCTCGACCAGCCTGCCCTCCCACGGCTCGGTCTGCCGCAGCAGCGGCGTCGGCTTGCCGACCAGCCGCAGCCCGTCGGCGGACAGGCGCTGCACCCAGATCCAGGTGTCCATCCTGACGGCGTTGCCGTCGTTCTTCCACAGCAGCCAGAGGCTGCCGTCGTCGTCCCGGTACGGGCTGGCGTCGATCGACCCGCCCAGCTCCGCCTGGCACACGAGCGGGGTCGCCGAGTCGTCCCGGTACGGCCCCTCCGGCGCGCTCGCCACCGCCCGCCCGACGCACTGCCGGCCGGCCTTCCGCCCGGCCGCGGTGTAGTACAGCACGAAGCGGCCCGGGGCGAGCTGGATCGCCTCCGGGGCCCACGTCTTTCCCCCGTTTGCCCAGCCCGGCAGCTCCGGCAGCGCGTCCCCGGCCTCGGCCCAGTCGACCAGGTCGGGGGAGGTGAGCACGGGCACGTTGCGCCCGCCGCCGTTGGTGTGGAACAGGTACCAGGTCTGTCCGACCCGGATCGCCTGCGGGTCGGGGGCGTTGGTGCGTACCACGGGGTTGGTGAACATGCGCGCGTCACTCCGGGGGGTCGAAGGGGTCGGGCCGGCGCAGCCGGCGGCCAGCAGCGCGGCGGCGAGCGGTACGGCGGCGCGGGCGGCCGCAGCGCGCCGCCACGAGCGGGCCGTCATCCCTTCAGCCCGCTGCGCGAGACGCCCTGGATGATGTGCCGCTGGGCGAGAACGAACAGCAGCAGCACCGGCACGCTGGCCAGCACCGCGCCCGCCATCACCACCGGGTAGTCCGTGTTGTACGCGCGCTGGAGCAGGCCCAGCCCCGGCGGCAGGGTCAGCTGCTCCGGGCTGAACAGCACGTAGATCGGCCAGAGGAAGTCGTTCCAGTTGGTGAGGAACGACAGCACCGCGAGCGTGGCCAGCGCCGGCTTCGACAGCGGGAGCAGCACCCGGGTGAAGACCTGCCAGTGGTTGGCGCCGTCGAGGACGGCCGCCTCCTCCAGTTCGGCCGGGATGGACAGGAAGAACTGGCGCAGGAAGAACACCCCGAACGCGCTCGCCGCGCTCGGCACGACGACCGCGGCGAGGGTGTCGAGCCAGCCCAGCCGCTCCACGATCACGAAGTTCGGGATGATCAGCGAGGTGGGCGGGATGAACAGGGTGCCCACGATCAGGGCGAAGCCCACCCCGCGCCCGCGGAAGCGCAGCCGGGCCAGGGCGTACGCGGCCGCCGAGGCGGTGGCCAGCACCAGCAGCGCGTGCAGCGTGGCGGCCAGCATGCTGTTGAGGAACCAGCGCAGCACCGGGCTCTCGGCGTTGTTCAGGATCCGGTCGTAGCCGTACCCGGAGAACGGGTTCGGCAGCCAGTCCGGCGGGATCCGCTGCGCGCCGCCGTACGTCTTCAGCGATGTCAGGATCATCCAGACCAGCGGCACCACGAACACCAGGGCCAGGAGCACCAGGGCCGTGTAGCGGCCGGCGCGGCGGAGTGTCGTCATGGTCGGCCCCTCAGTCTGCCCGGTAGCGCAGGAGGCGGAAGTTCACGACGCTGACCACGGCCAGCGCCAGCGCGAACACGATGCTCATCGCGGCGGCCTGACCGGCGTCGTTGTACCGCAGCCCCTCGTCCACGATCCGCCACACCACCGTGCGGGTCTGCTCGCCGGGCGCGCCCAGGGTGATCAGGAACGACTGGCCGAAGACGTTCGCCGAGGCGAGGATCGTGGTGGTCAGCACGAACAGCAGCACCGGGCGCAGCCCGGGCAGCGTGACGTGGCGGAACCGGTCCCAGGCGGTCGCGCCGTCGATGCGCGCCGCCTCGTACAGCTCCGGCGGGATGTCCTGGAGGCCGGCCAGGTAGATCACGGCGTTGAAGCCGGAGGTCCACCAGACGGTCACCCCCACCAGCGAGACCCACGCCCACGGCACGTCGGTCACCCACGGGGTGTCCCCCGGCAGCCCGACCGCCCCGAGCAGCCGGTTGACCAGGCCCAGGTTGGCGTCGAGCAGGAACCGCCAGAGCAGGCCGATCACCGCCACGCCGAGCACGTACGGGGCGAAGTAGACGGTCCGGAAGAACGTCCGGCCGGGGAACTCGCGGTTCAGCAGCAGGGCCAGGCCCAGCGGTACGACCAGCAGCAGCGGCACCGACAGGACCGTGAAGATCGCGGTGGCCCGCACGCTGGACCACCAGTCCCCGTAGACCGCCGAGTCGTTGGAGAACAGGTCCCGGTAGTTCTCCAGCCCGACGAAGGGCCGGTTGGGCAGTTGCAGGTCCCACTGGTGCACGCTGAGCCAGACCCCGAACAGGATCGGGGCCAGCCCGAACAGTCCGAACAGGACCAGGTACGGCGCGAGGAAGAGGTACGGGGTGGCGGCGTGCCCGCGCCGGCTCGCCGCCCGGCGTTTCCGCCCGGCCGCCGGGGGCGGCCCGTCACCGCGCGCCGCCCCGACCTCGATCACGTCCGCCACCGGGGATCAGCTCCCGTACTTCTTGCGGTTGTCCTCGAGCTGCTTGTTCGCCTTGGCCACCCCGTCGTCGAGCGCCTGCTTCGGCGATTTCTTGCCCAGCGCCGCCTCGTTGAAGGACGTGTAGAAGGTGGTCATCACCTCGCCCAGGCCCGGCGCGGCCGGCGGGAACGCCGCATACTCCAGCTCGGGGGCGAGCGCGTTGACCTCGGTGAGCGCCTTGAACTCGGCGCTGTCGCGCACCGCCTTGCGGGCGGGCACCTGCCCGCCGGCCGCCCAGTCCAGCGAGTGCTGGCTGAGCCAGTTGATGAACACCTTGGCGCCGGCGACCTTGTTGCCGTCGCCGCCGCGCTGCTTGACGATGGTGAAGTTGTGCGAGTTCGCCCAGGCGGCCGGCTGGCTGCCGATCTGCGGCAGCGGGGCGACACCCCACTGCACGTCCGGGCTCTTCTTCAGGTCGTTGACCTGCCAGATGCCGTTCCAGTTGAAGGCGTTCTTCCCGCTCTTGAAGGCCAGGTAGTCGGCGTCCTGCCCGACGTTGGCCGGCGAGTGCCCCTGCTTGATCATGTCGACCAGCCAGGTGCACGCCTCGACCGCCTGGTCGGAGTTGAAGGTGGCCTTCGCGACCTCGGCGTCGAAGAGGGTGCCGCCCCACTGGTGCAGCAGCGAGTAGAAGGTCATGCCGCCGGTGAACTGGAACGGGCTGACCCAGAAGCCCTGCACCCCGGACTTCTTCAGCTCGGTCAGCGCGGCGGTGTACTCGTCGCGCGTCGTCGGCGGCTTGGCCGGGTCCAGGCCCGCCTTCTGCATGACCGCCTTGTTGTAGTAGAAGCCGAGCGGGTGCATGTCCAGCGGGATGCCGTACCGCTTGTCGTGGTAGAGGCCGCCCTTCCACACCGTGGGGGCGAAGTCGGCCTCGCTGAGCTCCAGCGCCTTCGCCACGTCGTCCAGCTCGGCAATGATGCCGCGGGCGGCGAACGTGGCCAGCTGGTCCATGTGCATGACGGCGATGTCCGGGCCGTTGCCGCTGGAGACGGCCCCGGGCAGCTTGCTGTAGTAGTCGTCCCACCGGTAGGTGGTGACGGCCACGGCGATGTTCTGGTGCTCGCTGTTGAACTGCTCGACCAGCTTCTTGAAGATGTCGCCGTCGCCGCCCGTGAAACCGTTCCACAGCTTCAGGTCGACCTTGGGGCCCGTGTAGTCCTTGCCGCCGTTGCCCGCGGCGGCGCCCTTGTCGTCGCTGCCGCCGCCGCACCCGGCGAGGGTCAACGTGGCCGCGGCTCCGAGCCCGACGCCGAGGCCGAGCAGTCGGCGCCGGCTCATTTCGCTGTGCATCATGCTGGATCACTCCTTGGGGACGGGATGAGTGTGCCTGTTCGAGAGCCGGTGCGCTGGCCGCCGCCGGCGTCGAGACCGTGCGCCGCTACGCCCCGGCGGTTATGCCGGTGCGGGCGCGAAGCGCAGCAGGTTCCAGGAGACGGCCGGCAGGCGCACGGAGCACCGGCCGCCGTCGGAGGTGGGGGCGGGCAGCTCCCGGGGCGTCACCCGGTCGGGCTCGGCCTCGGTGTTCGTCGCCGTCGGGTCGTCGCCGGCGGCGAGGGTGGTGTGGGCGACGGCGGACAGGCCCGGCAGGCCGCGCAGGTCCAGGTCCACCGGGAGGTCGGCCGAGCCCCGGTTGACCGCGAAGACGGCCAGCTCCCCGCTCTCCCCGTCGTGCACGGCCACCGTGTCCAGCACCGGCACGTCGCCGTACCGCTTCGTCTCGTACGTCGGCGAGACCGGCTCGGTGCGCAGCACCGTGCCGCGGGCGTACCGGGCGGTGAGGGCGAACGGGTGGAAGATGCTCTGCCGCCAGGCGGGGCCGCCGGTGCGGGTGCGGATCGGGGCGATGACGTTGGCCAGCTGCGCCTGGCAGGCGACTCCGACCCGGTCGGCGTGCCGGAGCAGCGTGATCAGCAGGTCGCCGACGACCACCGCGTCGACGGCGGTGAAGTCGTCCTCGATCAGGGCGGGCGCCTCGACCCAGCCGCGCCGGTCCAGGTCGGCCTGGAGGCGGGACTGGTACCAGACGTTCCACTCGTCGAAGGAGATCTTCAGCCTGCGGCGGTGCCGCTGCTTCGCGGCGACGTGGTCGGCCGTGGCCACCACCTCGGTGATGAAGTTGTCCATGTCCACTGCCGAGGCCAGGATGCTGGCCCGGTCGCCGTCGGACGGGTCGTAGTAGGTGTGCGCGGAGATGTAGTCCACGTGCTCGTAGGTGTGCTCCAGCACCGTCGCCTCCCAGGAGGCGAACGTCGGCATCCCGCGGTTGGAACTGCCGCAGGCGACCAGGCTGATCGAGGGGTCGACCAGCTTCATCGCCCGGGCCGTCTCGGCGGCGAGCCGCCCGTACTCGTCGGCGGTCTTGTGGCCGACCTGCCACGGGCCGTCCAACTCGTTGCCGAGGCACCACAGCCGCACCCCGTACGGCTGCTCGGCGCCGTGCTTGCGGCGCAGGTCCGACAGCCGGGTCCCGCCGGGGTGGTTGGCGTACTCCAGCAGGTCGCACGCCTCCTGCACGCCCCGGGTGCCGAGGTTGACCGCCATCATCGGCTCGACGCCGGCCGCGGCGGCCCACGTCATGAACTCGTCCAGCCCGAACGCGTTGCTCTCGATCGTCTTCCAGGCCAGGTCGAGCCGGCGCGGCCGATCGCCGACCGGGCCGACGCCGTCCTCCCAGCGGTAGCCGGAGACGAAGTTCCCGCCGGGGTAGCGCACCACGGTCACGCCCAGTTCCCGGGCCAGCCCCAGCACGTCGCCGCGCAGGCCGAGCGGGTCGGCGGTGGGGTGGCCTGGCTCGTAGACCCCGCCGTACACGCAGCGGCCCATGTGTTCGACGAAGGAGCCGAAGAGCCGGCGGTCGGCCGGCCCGATCGCGAAGGCCGGGTCGATGGTGAGCTGCGCGGTCCGCAAGGGGTGCCACCTTTCTCGTCGCGTCGGCCGGGCGGCGGCGCGCGCCGCCCAGGGATGGGGCCGCCGACCGGGGTACGCCGGCCGGCCCGGGTCGTCGGCGGAGGTCGGGCCGGGCCGGCGCCCGGTGGTGCTGCTGTCGGTGCGGTGCTCCGAGTGATCGCCGTCACTCCGCGCCCCTGGTTTCTACAACGTTGTAACCAACGTTGTAAAGGGGCTGTGCCAGCGTCCTGGCACGGTAAAGTGCCGGCAGGCCAGCGGGGAGGGCGGAAGTGCGACACAGGCTGAAGGACGTGGCGGAGCGTGCCGGCGTCTCGGTGAAGACCGTCTCCAACGTGGTCAACGGCTACCAGCACGTACGGCCGGACACCCGGGCCCGGGTGGAGCGGGCGATCGCCGAGCTCAACTACCGGCCCAACCTGTCCGCCCGCAATCTGCGCAAGGGGCGCACCGGGGTCATCGCGCTGGCCGTGCCCGAGCTGGACATCCCGTACTTCGCCGAGCTGGCCCGGCACGTCGTCACCGCCGCCGCCGAGCTGGGCTGGACGGTGCTCATCGACCAGACCGGCGGCGGGCGCGAACAGGAACACAAGGCCGCCTCCGGCATCGGCGACCACCTCATCGACGGTCTGATCCTCAACCCGCTGGCGCTCACCGCCGAGGACCTGGCCGACCTGGACGGCACCCCGCTGGTGCTGCTCGGCGAGCGCGTCGACCACGGCCCGGCCGACCATGTGGTGATCGACAACGTGGCCGCGGCCCGGGAGGTCACCGCCCACCTGGTTGCTCTCGGCCGCCGCCGGATCGCCGCGATCGGCGCGCAGCGCAACCCCGAGGGCGCCAGCGCCCGGCTCCGGCTGGCCGGCTACGCCGCCGCCCTCGACGACGCCGGCATCGGGTACGACGAGCGCCTCGTCGCGCCCGCACGGGGCTGGCACCGCGCGGACGGTGCCGCCGCCATGCGCGACCTGCTCGCTACCGGGGTACGCCCCGACGCCGTCTTCTGCTTCAACGACACGCTCGCCCTCGGTGCCCTGCGCGCGCTGCACGAGGCGGGACTGCGCGTCCCCGCCGACGTCGCCGTGGCCGGCTTCGACGACATCGAGGACGGCCGCTTCTCGATCCCCACCCTGACCACCATCGCCCCCGACAAGGAGCGGATCGCGCGGCTCGCGGTCGAGCTGCTCGCCAACCGCCTCGACGGCGACCGCCAGGCCCCCCCGAGGGAACTCTCGGCCCCCTACCGCCTGACCCCCCGCGAGAGCACCACCCCCTGACCCCCGGCCTCCCCCGTCAGGCGAAGAAGCGGGACAGGTGGGACGGCGGGGGCGGGGTGGCGTCGGGCGGGAGCGGGGTCAGGTCCGCGAAGATGCTGGCGCCGTCGCAGCCGACGTGCAGCGGGTACCAGCGCGGGGCGCCCGGCGGCCGCTGGAGGCAGATCCCCTTGAACGTCTGGACGTCCAGCAGCCGGACGTGGGTCGGGTCCGCGACCGCGTTCACGTGCCCCCACCAGGGGCTCATCACGTGCAGCACGCCGCCCGGCCGGAGCACCCGGTGGCACTCGTCCACCAGCGGCAGGAAGTCGATCAGGTGCTCCAGGATGTGCACCGCGAACAGCACGTCCACCGAGTCGTCGGCCAGCGGCAGCGAGCCGGACAGGTCGGCCACGGCGTCCACGCCGGGGGCGGGGAGGATGTCCAGCCCCAGGTTGCCCGGGTACTGCTTGGTGCCCCCGCAGCCCAGGTCCACCACGACCGGGTCCCGGCCGGCCACCCGGACCCGGCTCCAGACGCCGAACACCCCGGCGAGCCGGCCGACCCGATCCCGCACCAGCCGTAACTGCCCGGCGTCGGTGACCTCGCCGGTCAGGTGGGCGACCCCCCGGTCGAAGCGCACCTGGACCGCCAGGTCGCGCAGCCGGTCGTCGTGCGACGCCTGGTCCGCCCACGCCTCGGCGAGGAAGTCGTCGACCGCCCGCAGCCGCTCGGCCGAGGGCGGCGTCTGGGCCAGCACGACCATGGGCCACCTCCGGTGCGCCCGTTACCCGCTCCCGCGCGCGGTATGCTCCCCGCCGCCCGTCGCCGTCGGACGCGCGGCCGGCCGCCGCTTGACGGAACGCGTCAGCGGGGGAGGCGCCGGGCCGCCCGGCCGGCGCCCCGGATCCGCTGCCGGGGCGGCGCGACCGCCGTCTTCGGCCGCTTGAGGTGGTACCGGTGCAGCTCGCTGTTGCCCGGCAGGGACGGATCCTCGCTCATCGCGACCAGCTCCCAGCCCTGGTCGCCGGCCCGGTTCAGGTGGGCCAGCGCCGTGTCGCCGTACGGCGTGACGTCGACCATCGAGCCGTCCGGGCCGTACCAGATGAAGACGATCTCCCAGCCGATGTCCGTGCTGGCCGCCTGGCGGCGGCGGACCAACAGCGCGTACTCCCACTTGAGCATGGAGTCATTGTCACCCCGCCGGCGCCCGTCGGCACGGCGTCACTCCTCGGCGACCCGCCCGGCCTCCACCCGTAGCCGGCGGGTCGTCTCGACCGCGGCCAGCATCCGCCGGTCGTGGGTGACCAGCAGCAGCGTCCCGGGGTACCCGGCCAGCGCCGACTCCAGCTGCTCGATGGCCGGCAGGTCGAGGTGGTTGGTCGGCTCGTCCAGCACCAGCAGGTTCACCCCGCGCCCCTGCAGCAGCGCCAGCGCCGCCCGGGTCCGCTCGCCCGGCGACAGCGACGCGGCCGGCCGCACCACATGATCCGCCCGCAGGCCGAACTTGGCCAGCAGCGTCCGCGCGTCCGCCGGCGACATCTCCGGTACGGCCAGCCGGAACGCGTCCAGCAGCGGCTGCCCGCCGAGGAACAGTCCCCGGGCCTGGTCCACCTCGCCGACCACCACGCCGGGGCCGAGCGCGGCGTGCCCGGCGTCCAGCGGCAGCCGACCCAGCAGGGCGGCGAGCAGGGTCGTCTTGCCGGAGCCGTTCGCCCCGGTGATCGCCACCCGGTCGGCCCAGTCGATCTGGAGGTTCACCGGGCCGAGGGTGAAGCCGCCCCGGGCTACCACGGCGTCGCGGAGCGAGGCCACGACGGCGCCGGCGCGGGGCGCGGCGGCGATCTCCATCCGCAGCTCCCACTCCTTGCGCGGCTCCTCGACCACCTCCAGCCGCTCGATCAGCCGTTCCGTCTGCCGGGCCTTCGCCGCCTGCTTCTCCGAGGTCTCGCCGCGGAAGTGCTTGACGTGCTTGTCCGGGTCGCTGGCCTTGCGCCGGGCGTTGCGCACGCCCTTCTCCATCCAGGCGCGCTGCGTGCGGGCGCGCGCCTCCAGGCCGGCGCGGGTCTCGGCGTACTCCTCGTACTCGGCGCGGGCCTGGCGGCGGGCCACCTCCCGCTCCTCCAGGTACGCCGCGTAGCCGCCGCCGTAGTGGCGCACCTGCTGCTGGTGCAGGTCCAGCTCCAGCACCCGGGTCACCGTGCGGGTCAGGAACTCCCGGTCGTGGCTGACCAGCACCGTGCCGGCCCGCAGCCCCGTGACGAAGCGCTCCAGCCGGTCCAGCCCGGCCAGGTCCAGGTCGTTGGTCGGCTCGTCGAGCAGGAAGACGTCGTACCGGCTCAGCAGCAACGAGGCCAGCCCGGCCCGGGCCGCCTGGCCGCCGGAGAGGCCGGTCATCGGGTGGTCGAGGTCGACGCCGAGCCCCAGCTCGTCGGCCACCTGCTCGGCGCGCTCGTCCAGGTCCGCCCCGCCGAGGTCGAGCCAGCGCTCCAGCGCCTCGGCGTACGCGTCGTCGGCGCCGGCCGCCCCGGCGGTGAGCGCCTCCGTCGCCGCGTCCAACGCCGCCTGGGCCGCCGCCACGCCCGTACGCCGGGCCAGGAAGCCCCGTACCGTCTCGCCCGGCCGGCGCTCCGGCTCCTGCGGCAGGTGCCCGACCGTCGCGGTGGGCGGGCTCAGCGTGACACCGCCGGCCTCGACGGGCAGCAGCCCCGCGAGGGTACGCAGCAGCGTCGACTTGCCGGCCCCGTTCACCCCGACCAGCCCGATCACGTCGCCTGGGGCGACCACCAGATCGAGCCCGGAGAACAGCAGCCGGTCGCCGTGCCCGGCGGCGAGATCCTTGACAACCAACGTGGCGCTCATCGAGGGCCGAGCCTATCCGCCGCGTCCACCGGATTTCGGCGACCGGTAGCGTGCGTCACTCCGCCGCGAGGCACACTCACGGGCGTGATGACCACACTCGCGATCGACTGCGGCGGCGGCGGGATCAAGGCGTCCGTGCTCGACGAGGCGGGGACGATGCGGGCGCAACCGTTGCGGGTGCCCACCCCGTACCCCCTGCCGCCGACGCTGTTCGTCAAGACGCTGCTGGATCTCGCCGGGCGGCTGCCCCCGGCGGACCGGGTGACCGTCGGGATGCCCGGCATGGTCCGGCACGGCGTGGTCGTGGCCACCCCGCACTACGTGACCCGGTCCGGCCCGCGCAGCAGGGTCGACCCCGACCTGCTCGCCGAGTGGTCCGGGTACGACGCGCGCACGGCCGTCGCGGAGGCGTTCGGGCTGCCCGCGCTGGTGCTCAACGACGCCGAGGTGCACGGCGCCGGGGTGGTCGCCGGCACCGGGCTGGAGCTCGTGCTCACCCTCGGCACGGGCCTGGGCAGCGCCCTGTTCGACGGCGGGGTGCTCGCCCCGCACCTGGAGCTGTCGCACGCGCCGGTGCGCTGGGGCACCACCTACGACACGTACGTGGGGGAGGTGGAACGCCGCCGCCTCGGGGACGGGTTCTGGTCCCGCCGGGTCCGGCAGGTGGTGGAGGGGCTGCGCCCGGTGTTCCGCTGGGACCGGCTCTACCTGGGCGGGGGCAACTCCCGGCTGATCCGCCCCGACCAGCTGGCCCGGATGGGCGACGACGTGGTGGTGGTGCCCAACAGCGCCGGCATAGTGGGCGGCGTGCGCGCCTGGGAACTGCGGTAGGCGAAGGAACACTCGCGATCCGCGCGGTGTTGTGTCAGCGTCGGATCAGTGCCGGCGCGAGACGAGGAGGCGGCTCCATGGATCTTCTGGCGGAGTACCGACGGGCGACCATGTACTTCGAGATGGGCGACCCGTCCGGGGCGGCCCGGCTGCTGGAGCCGATCATCGAGGCCGAGCCCTCCAACTCCTCCGTACGGCAGCTGCTGGCCCGGGCGTACTTCCAGTCCGCCCAGCTCAACCGCGCCGAGGAGCAGCTGCGGGAGCTGGTGGCCCGCGACCCCAGCGACCACTACGCGCACCACGTGCTCGGCCGTACGCTGGAGCGCCTGAACCGCCCGGCGGACGCGCTGCGGCACCTGCGCATCGCGGCGGCGATGCACTCGACGAACGCCGACTACGCCGAGGCGCTGCGCCGGGTGGAGAGCCGGGTCGGCAACGGCCATTGAGACGGAGCTGGGCCGGCCCGCGCGGTGGCGCGGGTCGGCCAGCCCGGCGGCGGACCGCCTAGCATGGGCTGCCATGGGAGCTGCGCAGGTGGTGGAGGCGGGATGAAGCTCAAGCTGGACCTGCACGACATCTTCAACAAGGGCCACGACATCGACCGCGCGCTGCGCGGGATCATGGACGAGGCGGTGGCGAAGAAGGCCACCCTCGTCGAGATCATCCCCGGCAAGGGCTCCGGGCAGCTCAAGAAGCGGGTGCTGCGGTTCCTCGACCAGAAGGACGTCAAGCAGCTCTACCACCGGGTCGAGAAGGACTCGAAGAACTTCGGCCGCCTCTTCGTCCACTTCCGCTGGAAGTAGGATTAGCGGCGGCCCGACCCTCGCTGGCGGGGGCCAGCAACTTCAGGGAAAATGTCGCCATCTTGCGCGTTCAGGGGACAGTTTCCCTGAAGTTGTGCGGATCTTGGGCAGTCGTGAGCAGGGCGCGGTGTGGTCGACCGGCAGGGCGCACCGGCCGCCGCCGGGTAGGAGCCGGTCGCAGAAGACCCAGTGGCGTACGTGCTGTTCGTCCTCGGCCGACACGGTCACCCCGCCCGGCTCGACGCGGGCGCTGAGCCGGGCGAGCACCCGGGCGGCGGTACGGGCGAAGATCCGTGCCCGGAGCAGGTCGGTGCGGTGATCGGCAGGTGGATCACCCAGCGGCCGGTCATCGGTAGCGGCGGTTCGCCGCCTGGGCGCTTTGCCACGTGCGCAGGGCGTTCTTGATCCGTACGTTCTCCTCCTGCACCGCGACCAGCTCCCGCTGCGCGACGGCCAGTTCGTCGGCCACCTCGTGCAGGAACGATCGGATCTCGACGGGGTCGAGGCCGCGCCGGCGCTCGTTGAAGTGCCGGTAGCGGACCTGAGACGGCCGCAGGGGCCGCCGCACCTGCGGTGGCCTGGCGTGCTGTGTCGGACGTGGTGTCTCGCGTCGGCCCGTCAGCCGACGGAACAGGTCGCGCACGGGTGATCGCCCTTTGTCGGATCGCGTCGGTAGTGGTGGAGGGGGCAGTCTCCGCCGCCTGCCGGCCGGCGGAGACCGCCCCGCCCTGCCACCGCAGCCTTGTTCGGCGAGTACGGCAGCAGGGCCGCTCTGGTTGCTGGACTGATCGGTCAGGTGCTGGCACGGCTGACGAGGGACGCCAGCCGTGCCAGCGGGTGGTGGATGCCCAACCGGGAAGCCGGCTGCCTACCAGGCGATCCGATGCCGGGCACCTGCCGAAAACCTACAATTCAAAGCATGCAAAGTGCAAGAACCAAGCATGCTAAGCAGGCGAAGTCTTGGCCGACAGAGCGTTGGCGTGGGAGGATCTTGGGGCCTACCAGGAGTTGCCATGCCCCGAATCTCAGACCGTCAGCGCATCGCCCAGGACATTCGTGACAAGGTCGCGTCGGGCGAGTACGGCCCGGGCGCGAAGCTGCCCTCGATACGTGAGATGTCTGCCCACTACGGCGTCTCTGCCGAACCGGTCCGATCCGCTCTGCTGATCCTGCAGGCGGAAGGGTTGGTCGAAGGTCATCAGGGCAAGGGCGTGTATGTCGTCGGGGAGCCGACCAGCACTGACTAGCCGGCGTCCGCGGTCGAGGGGGTAGCAGGGCGAGCGCGTAAGCCTCACAGCGGGTACGTGCGCGCCACCGCCAACATCTCCGAGCTGTGCGAGCCGACCACCCCCACGCGCGCCGGGCGGGGACGGAAGCCCGGCACCGCGTCCAGGCCGTCGCTGGCGTCCGTCACCCGCAGCATAGGTCGGCTCCCGGCCCGCAGCACCAGCGTGACGTCGATCCCCTCCGGCGGCGGGGCGTGGAACACCACCCCGAACCCCCACGGGCGATTTTCGGCGGCCGGGCCGCCCGCCACCTGCCGCCCGTTCACCGTCGCCGACTCGACTGCGGTCGCCCCGTCGACGTGCAGCGACGCGAGCCGGACCGGCCGCTGCGGGGTGACCCGCACCCGCAGGGTCCGCCGCTCCCCGGACGGGGTGTCCGAGAGGATCTCCAACCGGGGCGCGGGCAGGTTCGCCGCCTGGGCCGGCCCCACCCGCACCTTCGCCTCGCCGAGTAAGGGGAAGTCCGGTACCTCGGCGAAGCCGTCGACGTACTGCGCGGTCCACGGCTGGGGGTCGGCCTCCTCGCTGAGCCAGCGGGCCTGCCCGGTGCCGGCGTCGAGGGCGTACATCAGGTGGGTGGGCACGGGGTGGGCGGCGTCGAACCGGTCGACCGACAGCCCGACCCCGGCGAACACCGCCGCCGCGAGCCCGGCGGCGACGGCCGGCAGCGCGCCGGCCCGGCGGGCGCGCAGGGCGACCAGCCCGCGCTGCCCGCCCGCCTCGGGGTGCAGCAGGTCCACCACCGGCAGCGCGGCCAGCCCGAGCAGCGCCGCGAACAGGGCGGCCACCCCGCCCATCGCCATGCCGAGCGCGGGGAACAGCAGCACCACGGTCGGCAGCAGGACGACCACGGCGACCGCGCCGGCCAGGGTCGCCGCGACCACCGGGCCGGGGCCGTCGAGCCGCAGGCCGAGCGCGGCCAGCCCGGCCAGCGCCCCGGCCAGGGCCGGCAGGGTGGTCAGGTACGCCCCGCCGGGCACCAGCACCGCGAGCACCACCCCGAGTACGGCCAGCCAGCCCAGCCCGCCGATCGCCAGGGCGGCCGGGCCGACCCGGCGGCGGGTCAGCGCGTACCAGGTGAGCAGGACGGCGGCGGCGAGCGCCACCACGGCGAGCCGGTACCACGTCGGCCGGTACGGGTCGAGCAGCTCGGCGTAGCCGGGCCGGACGGCGGTGATCCCCGCCCAGAGCAGCGGCGCGGCCAGCGGCGCGGCGACGATCGGCACCAGGGCCAGCCCGAACCCGGCGGCGAGCCGCCCGTACGTCGTCCGGCCCCGTCGTCGGGCCAGCCAGCCGAGCGCCGCCACGGCGGCCAGCGCGAGCAGCGCCAGCGGCAGGACCAGCCACCCCGGGTAGCGGGCCAGGCCGCCGGGGACGGGGAAGTACGTGGCGTCGTGCCCCGAGCGCAGCGCCGTCAGGTCGGCGCGGCCGAACTCGCGGGCCAGGCCCAGCGCGTTGTCACCGTGCTGTTGCAGGCTCGCCCGGTCCATGGCCGCCGGGGTGTCCAGCGGCGTGTGGTAGATCGCGCCCCCGTCGATGTACGCCGAGTTCAGCCCGGCGAAGCCCCGGTCCAGGAACGCGGTGAAGTCGGTGTCGTTGGGCAGCGCGCGGTAGATCTCCACGGCGAACGACGTGCCCACCGGGTGCGGGGCGGCCCGGCCGAAGACGTCCACCAGCCCGGCGTTGTCCCGGGACGTCTCGAACATGATCACCGGCCCGGTGGAGCCGCGCGCCTCCAGGTTGAGCACCACCCCGCCGTCGGCGGCCAGCGGGTGCGCCGAGGCGAACGCCGACGCCCCGCACAGGCACGCCTCCTCGGCGTCGGTCAGCACGAACACGATGTCGTTGCGGGGCCGGGGGCCGGCCGCCAGCGCCCGGGCCACCTCCAGGACCGTGGACGTGCCGGCGGCGTCGTCGTTGCCGCCCGGCCCGGACTGCACCGAGTCGTAGTGGGCGACCAGGAACACCCGGCCGGTCGGGTCGGTGCCGGGGAGCCGGGCGACCACGTTGCGGACCCGGGCCAGGGTCGCGCCGGCGGCGGCCCCGCTGAGCTGGCCGGCCTCCTCGGCGACGGTGTCCTGCACCGTGGTCTCCAGCCCCAGTCCGCGCAGCACGCCCTCGACGTGGGCGCGGGTTTGGTCGTTCGCCGGGCTGCCCGCCGGGTGCGGCCGGGTGGCCAGCGCCCGCACGTTCTCGTACGCCCGGCCGGCGCTGAACTCGCCCGCGGGCGCGTCGGTCGGGCGCGGGTCGGGGGTGGCCAGGTCGTACGAGACGGTGGCGGCGACCGCGAGCAGGGCGGCGAGCGCGGCGACGGCGGCCAGTGGCCGGCGGCGGGGCCGGGCCAGCGCCCGGTCGGCGGCGCGGGTGGGAAGCGGTGCGCCCACGGGGACTCCTCGGGGGGTGGGGCCGGGGGTGGGCACCATCCTGCACCGCCGCGGCCGGAAGCGGGACACCCCTGAACGCTGTAGTTTTTGTTGGTTGCCAGGCGGTGAGCCGGGCGTGCCGCCCGCGCCGGAACCGTCGGTTTGTGTGCGACCGTTGTCTGATACAGGATCAGCAGGGCACTTGGAAGGAGCCCGACATCACCAGCGAATTCCCGCGCCTCGCTGCGGTGACCAGGCCGAACCGGGGGACCGGTCCGGCCGGCCCCGCCATCGTGCCGCAGGCTCACCCGGCCGGTGGCTTCGAGCCGCATGCCGTGCTGCCGCCCGGCGAGCGGCTGCGGGTGCTGCTGGTCGAGGACGACGAGGGCGACGCGTTCCTGGTCGGCGAGCTGCTCGCCGAGACAAACTCGACGATCGACCTGCTGGTCGCGGCCAGCCTGCGGGAGGCGCGGCAGCGGGTGGCGGGCGTGGACTGCGTCCTGCTCGACCTGGGCCTGCCCGACGCCCAGGGGCTGGACGGGCTGCGCCGGGTGCTGGACATGGCCGGCGGCGCCGCGGTCTGCGTGTTGACGGGCCGCTCCGACGAGCACCTGGGCATCGCCGCGGTCGCCGAGGGCGCGCAGGACTACCTGGTCAAGGGCCAGGTGGACGGCGTGCTGCTGGCCCGGGCGCTGCGGTACGCGGTGGAGCGCAAGCGGGCCGACGAGAACGCCCGGCGGCTGCGCGAGGTGGAGCTGCGCCAGGCCGAGTCGGCCCGCCTGGAGCGGGGCCTGCTGCCCCAGCCGCTGATGTCGACCGACGAGATCGCCGTGCACACGCTCTACCGTCCCGGCCGGCACGCCGCGCTGATCGGCGGGGACTTCTTCGATGTGGTGCAGACCCGGCCGGACCGGGTCGACCTGATCGTCGGGGACGTCTGCGGCCACGGGGCGGACGAGGCGGCGCTCGGCGTCGAGCTGCGGGTCGCCTGGCGCGCGCTGGTGCTGGCCGGGGTGCCCGACGACGAGGTGCTGCCCGCCCTGGAGCAGGTGCTGATGAGCGAGCGGCGGCTGCAGGAGATCTTCGCCACGGTGGCGACCGCCCGGCTCGACCTGACCCGCAACGCCATGACCGTGCGGCTCGCCGGGCATCCGCCGCCCCTGCTGCTCAGCGGGGACAGGGTCGCCCCGGTGCCGGCGCCGGCCGGCCTGCTGCTCGGCGTCCGGCCGCGCCGGCCCGTGGCCTTCGACCTGGAGCTCGACACCGATGACTGGTCCCTGCTGATGTACACCGACGGCCTGATCGAGGGCCGGGTGGGCGACGGCGACGAGCGGCTCGACGTGCCCGGCCTGACCGCGCTGCTGCACGACCCGGCCACCGCCGCCGTGCCGCTGGCCCAGCTGCCCGGCTGGCTGGTCGGGCGGGCGGAGCAGGCCAACGGCGGCCCGCTGGCCGACGACGTGGCCATGCTCCTGGTCACGCGGGGCGGTGGCCGGTGACGGTCCAGTCGGGGCGGTGGCCGGTGACGCCGCAGCCCGACAACTGGACGCTGCGCCGCCGGGTCGTGACGCTGCTGGCCGTCGTCAGCGTGCTGCTCGGCGCCCTGGTGGCAGCCGAGATCGCGGTGGCGGCGCAGAACCGGGAGCACACCCACGCGGTGCTGGACCGCACCGGTCCGCTGCGCGACCAGTCGCAGGAACTGCTCAGCGTGCTGGTCGACCAGGAGACGGCCATCCGCGGGTACACGCTGACCGGCGACCAGCGGGAGCTGGAGCCGTACACGCAGGGCAGCGCGCGGGAGCAGGAGCTGTACCGGTCGATGGGCGGCCTGCTCGGCGCGTACCCCGCCCTGGTCCCGCGGCTCGACGCGGTGAAGGCGGAGGCCGCGCAGTGGCGCGCGACGGTCGCCGAGCCGGTGATCCGGACGACCGCCGAGGACGGCACGGCGGCGGGGCGGGCGTTGATCACCGAGGAGTCGCGCCAGCGCTTCGAGGTGATCCGCGCCTCGCTGACCGGCCTTCAGCAGGGCATCCTCGACGAGCGCGAGAAGGGCGCGGCGGCCATCTACCGCACCAGCACGCTGCTGGTGGTGCTGCTGATCGTGGCGGCGCTGGTCGTGGTGGTCGCCGGCGGGGTGCTGCTGGTCTCGCTGGACCGGATCGTGGTGCGGCCGCTCACCCGCCTGGCCGAGGAGGTCCGCGAGGTCGCCGCGGGCGACTACCAGCACCGGATCACCGGATCCGGCCCGCCGGAGCTGGAGCAGCTCGCCGGCGACGTGGACGCGATGCGCCAGAAGATCGCCAAGGAGCTGGCCGAGGTCCGCGAGGCCCGGGAAAGCATCGAGTGGGTCAACGGCCAGCTCCAGAGGCAGGCCGAGGAGCTGACCCGCTCCAACCGGGACCTGGAGCAGTTCGCGTACGTGGCCTCGCACGACCTGCAGGAGCCGCTGCGTAAGGTGGCCAGCTTCTGCCAGCTGCTCCAGCGCCGGTACGCGGGGCGGCTCGACGAGCGGGCCGACCAGTACATCGCCTTCGCGGTGGACGGCGCGCAGCGGATGCAGCGGCTGATCAACGACCTGCTGGCGTTCTCCCGGATCGGCCGGCTCACCAGCGGGTTCACCGAGGTCGACCTTAACCGGGTGATGGGCGACGTGGCCGGGCAGACCGAGTCCGCCCGGCAGTACGCCGACGCGGAGCTGACCTGGGGCGAGCTGCCGGTGATCCGCGGCGAGGAGCCGCTGCTGACCAACCTGCTGGCCAACCTGGTCAGCAACTCCGTCAAGTTCCGTCGCCCCGACGTCCCGCCCCGGGTGCACGTCTCCGCCCGGCTGGTCGGCGACGAGTGGGAGGTCAGTTGCCGGGACAACGGCATCGGGATCGAGCCGGAGTTCGCCGACAAGATCTTCGTCATCTTCCAGCGGCTGCACTCCAAGGACGCGTACCCGGGCACCGGCATCGGCCTGGCGATCGCCAAGAAGATCGTCGAGTACCACGGCGGCCGGGTCTGGGTGGACACCGATACCACCGAGGGCACCACGATCCGGTTCACCCTGCCCGCCCTGCCCGAGGACGTCGAGGCGGCGCGGGCGGCCGCGGAGGCCGCGGCTGCCGCGGAGCCGGGCGACGGCACGGAGCCGGCCGGGGACGGAGAGTCGACCGGGGACGGCGTGAACGGGGCCGAGCCGCCCCGCCAGGCCGGGCCGCGGGCGGAGGAGGGGGCCGACGCGGCCCCGGACAGCGACAGCGCGGGTGACGTGAAGGAGACGGTGGCATGACCTCGCCGGCGGACGGCAGGAGCCCGATCGAGGTCCTGCTGGTGGAGGACGACCCGGGCGACGTCCTGATGACCCAGGAGGCGTTCGAGGAGCACAAGCTGCGCAACCGGCTGACCGTCGTCTCCGACGGCGCCGAGGCGCTGGCGTACCTGCGCCGGGAGGGGCAGTACGCGGACGTCGTCCTGCCCGACCTGATCCTGCTCGACCTGAACCTGCCTCGCCGGGACGGCCGGGAGGTGCTGGCGGAGATCAAGAAGGACGAGGAGCTCTGTCGCATCCCGGTGGTGGTGCTCACCACGTCCCAGGCCGACGAGGACATCCTGCGCAGCTACCAGCTGCACGCCAACGCGTACGTGACCAAGCCGGTCGACTTCGAGCGGTTCATCTCGGTGGTCCGGCAGATCGACGAGTTCTTCGTCAGCGTGGTGAAGCTGCCGCCGCGTGCCTGACACCCTCCTGGACGACGTCGCCGAGCTGCTGCACCGGGCCGCGGCGGAGGCGGTGCTGCCGCTGTTCCGCAGGCTGGACGACGCCGACGTCAGCGAGAAGGGGCCGGGCGACCTGGTCACCGTCGCCGACCGGCGGGCCGAGGAGCTGATCGGCGCCGGGCTGCGGCGGCTGCGTCCCGGCTCGGTGGTGGTCGGCGAGGAGGCGGTCGCGCAGGACCCGGACCTGCTGCGTCACCTGCGCGGGGGCGGGGACGTGTGGCTGGTGGACCCGGTCGACGGCACCGCCAACTTCGCCGCCGGCCGGCGGCCGTTCGCGCTGATGGTCGCGCTGCTCACCGACGGCGAGCCGGTCGCGGGGTGGGTGCTCGACCCGCTGGCGGAGACGCTGGGCGTCGCCCGCGTCGGGGAGGGCACCCTGCTGGCCGGCCGGCCGGTGCGGACCGCCGACCGGGTGCCGTCGCTGGGCGAGCTGCGGGGGACGGCGATGACCCGGTTCCTGCCGCCCGAGGCCCGCCGGGCCGCCGAGGCCGGTGGGCGGCGGATCGGCGAGCTGCTGCCCGGCCAGCACTGCGCCGGCCGGGAGTACCTGGACATGCTCGCCGGCGACCAGCAGTTCGTGCTGTTCTGGCGCACGCTGCCCTGGGACCACGTCCCCGGGGTGCTGCTGGTTCGTGGGGCCGGCGGGGTGGCCCGGCGGTTCGACGGCCGCGAGTACCATCCCGCCGACGAGGGCGAGGGGCTGCTGGTGGCGGCGAACGAGCAGGTCTGGGCCGAGGTCCACGAGGCGCTGCTGACGTCCTGAAAGGGGGGGGCGCAGCCGGGTCCGGGCGCGCCCACCGGCGCCGCCTCCAGCCGGGACGGACGCACGGCGCGGCCGACGGTCGGCGACAGCCCGGCTACCGTCCGCCGACATCGACGTTCCGCCAGTTCGCGGGCCCTGGCCGACACCGCGCGGTCCGGTATCCTGACCCGCGGTCCGCCAGCAGGCCGCCGTCCGGCGCCGGCGGGACCGCCGCCGCGCCGTGGACGACCGGGGGCCGGCGGCCGAGGGAAGGGACCCAGGAGTGCCCAGGACCAGCCTCATCCGGCGTCGCCCCGCCGGGCCGCTGACCGCGCTGCTCGTCGCCGTGGCGCTGGTGCTCGGCTTCGCGGCGGCGCCCGCCTCCGCCGAGCCCAACGAGGGCGGCACCAAGCAGCTCCGCGAGGCGCTGGAGGCCGCCGCCAAGGGGCACATCGAGGCCAAGGCGAAGCTCGACAACTCCAAGCGCCGGCAGAAGGCGCTGGCCGCCCAGCTGACGGCGGTCGAGGAGCGGCTGGTGGGGCTGACCGCGCAGGTCGGCGAGGTGGCCGTGCAGTCGTACCGGCTGGGGCGGGTGACCGCGCCGGCCCTGCTGATCCAGAGCGCCTCCCCGGAGGCGTTCCTGCAACGCGCGGTGGAGCTGGACGTGATGGCCCAGCGGGACGGCCGCAAGCTGCGCGAGCTGACCGCCGCCCGGGCCGAGGCCGACCAGGCAAAGATCGCCATCGACATCGAGGTCCGCGAGCAGCAGAAGCAGGTCGCGGTGCTGGCCAAGAAGAAGCGGGAGGCGGAACTGGCGCTGGCCAGGGTCAGCTCCGGCGCCGGCGCCGGGTTCAGCGGCGGCTCCGCCTCGGCCCGCCCGGCCCCGCGCAACCCGGACGGCTCCTGGCCGTCGGAGTCCTGCTCCGTGAACGACCCCACCACCTCCGGTTGCATCACCCCGCGCACCCTGCACGCGCTCCAGCAGGCCCAGGCCGCCGGCTACAAGCGGTACGTCTCCTGCTACCGCAGCGGCGGCAGCGGCGAGCATCCCAAGGGCCGGGCCTGCGACTTCTCCGCCGCCACCAATGGCTTCAAGGACGAGACGGCCACCGGCGGGGACAAGGCGTACGGCGACAGCCTGGCGAACTACTTCAAGAACAACGCCAGCCGGCTCGGGGTGCTCTACGTGATCTGGTACCGGCAGATCTGGATGCCGAACACCGGGTGGCGGGCGTACAGCGGCAGCGGCAGCCCCGCCGCCGACCACACGAACCACGTTCATCTGTCGATGTACTGACCTGGCCGTCCAGCTTTGCTGCGTACCATCGCGACGGTGAGCAGTTCATCGTCCGACGTCGTGACGGAGTCCCCGCGGCCCGCGCCGCCGCCCGTCCGCGCGCTGCCCAACGGGCTCGCCGCGTTCCTGGTCTTCCTCTCCAGCGGCGCCGTGCTGGTGCTGGAGACCGTCTCGCTGCGCCTGGTCGGCCCGTACGTCGGGGTCACCCTCCAGGTGACCAGCTCGGTCATCGGCATCGCGCTCGCCGCCATCGCGTACGGGGCGTGGACCGGCGGCTGGCTGGCCGACCGGCGGGACCCGCGCACCCTGATCGCCCCCGCGCTGGTGCTCGCCGGCATCGCCACCGCGGTCACCCTGCCGGTCGTCCGGTACGCCGGGGAGGTGCTGCGCGGCGGGGCGGCCAGCGCCGTACTGCTGCTCACCGTGCTCGCCGTGTTCGTGCCGGCGGCGCTGCTCGCGGCGGTCACCCCGCTGGTGGTCAAGCTCCAGCTCGCCGACCTGCGCCGCACCGGGCAGGTGGTCGGCCGGCTCTCCGGGATCGGCACCCTCGGCGGCATCACGGCCACCCTGCTGACCGGGTTCGTGCTGGTGGCGGCGCTGCCCAGCACCGTCATCGTGCTCGCCCTGGCGGCGCTGCTCGGGCTCACCGGGTTGGCGGTCGGGGCATACCTGCGCCGACAGGGGCCGACCGGGCCGGGCGGGCCGGCCCGGTCCAGGGCCGCCCTCGCCGTGCTCGGCCTGGCCGGCGCGGGGCTGACCACGGTCGCCCCGAACCCGTGCGACGTGGAGACGGCGTACCACTGCGCCAGCGTCGAGGCCGACCCGCACCGGCCGGGAGGGCGGACGCTGCTGCTGAACTCCGCCCAGCACTCGTACGTCGACCTGACCGACCCGACCCACCTGGAGTACGCGTACACGCAGTGGATCGGCGCGGCCGCCGACGTCGTCGCGCCGGCCGGGCGGCGGCTGGACGCCCTGCACCTGGGCGGCGGCGGCTTCACCATGCCCCGGTACCTGACCGCCACCCGACCCGGCACCGACAACCTGGTCTTCGAGATCGACGGCGGCCTGGTCGAGCTGGACCGCCGGGAGCTGGGGGTGCGCACCGGGCCGGGGCTGCGGGCGGTCGTCGGCGACGCCCGCGTGCTGCTCGGCGGGGAGGCCGCCGACAGCCGCGACCTGGTGGTCGGGGACGCCTTCGGGCACCTCGTGGTGCCCTGGCACCTGGCGACGCGGGAGATGGCCGTCGAGATCGACCGGGTGCTCCGCCCCGGCGGGACGTACGTGCAGAACGTCATCGACTACCCGCCCGGCCGGTTCGTCCGCAGCGAGCTGGCCACGGTCGCCGCCGCGTTCCGGCACGTCGCCCTGGTCGCCCCGCCGGCCGCCATCGCGGGCGAGCGGGGGGCCAACTTCCTCATCGTCGCGTCCGACGCGCCGCTGCCGCTGGACGCGCTGGGGCAGCGGGTGGCGGTGCTGCCCGAGCCGGCCAGCCTGCTCTCCGGGGACGCGCTGGCCGCCTTCGTCGGGGACGCGCTGGTGCTCACCGACGACTACGCCCCCGTGGACCAGCTGCTCGCCACCGCCTGAACGGGTGACTTCGCTGACCGATTCTGACCTGCGAGGTGTAGGACCGGGCGGCCCGGGCAACAACTGCGACCATGGGCGCAGAGGTCGGTAGGGGTGCGCAGCTGCTCGGTGGGCGGTACCGGCTGATCGAGCAGCTGGGCGCGGGCGGCATGTCCGTCGTGTGGCGGGGGTACGACGAGGTGCTCGGCCGGCAGGTGGCGGTGAAGGTGCTCGCCTCCCGGCTGGCCAGCGACAAGGCGTTCCGGCACCGGATCCGGATCGAGGCGCAGGCCGCCGCCAGGCTCTGCCACCCCAACATCACCAACGTGTACGACTACGGCGAGTCCGAGCAGCTCGGGCTGACCGTGCCGTACGTCGTCATGGAGCTGCTCGACGGCGACTCGCTGAGCGCCCGGCTGGGCCGGGGCGGGGCGTTGCCCTGGCGGGAGGCGGTGACGATCGGCGCGGAGGTGGCCTCGGCGCTGGCCACCGCGCACGCCCGCGGCGTCGTGCACCGGGACGTGACCCCGGGCAACGTCATGCTCACCCCGACCGGGGTGAAGGTGGTCGACTTCGGCATCTCGGCGCTGGTGGGAGAGAGCGAGAAGGGCCCGGACGGCGCCCTGCTCGGCACGCCCGCGTACCTGGCCCCGGAGCGGCTGGACAACGGCCAGGTCAGCCCGGCCACGGACGGGTACGCCGTCGGCCTGCTGCTGTACCGGATGCTCGTCGGCCGGCTGCCCTGGCGGGCGAGCACGACCACGCAGATGCTCCGCGCGCACATGTACAACGACCCCGAGCCGATGCCCGAGGTCACCGGGCTCCCCGCCGAGGTCGCCGAGCTGGTCCGCCGCTGCCTCGCCAAGCGCCCGGAGGACCGGCCCACCACCGCCGAGGTGGCCCGTACCCTCGCCGCGGCGGCCGGGATGCTGGCCATCGTGCCGGTCTCGCCGGCGCCCGCGTCGTACGACGGGACGGAGCCCGACGCGGCGGCCGTGGCGAACGCCGGCACCACGATCCTGCCCTGGTCGTCGGACACCGACGCGCTGCCGTTCTCCGGCCGTACCCGCCGCCGGCGGGCGGCCCGGCGGCGCACGGTCGAGGCGGGCGTGGCGGCGGCCGGCCTGGTCGCGGTGACCGCCGCGCTGTGGGGGGTGACGTCCCGCAGCCCGGCCAGCGGTGGGGCCGAGCGGCCCGTCGAGGCCCGGATGGGGCTGCCGCAGCCCGCCCCGTGCGCCGTGGACTACGCGCTGCGCAGGGACTCCGGCAAGGACTTCACGGCCGAGCTGACCCTCACCAACACCGGCGACCGGGAGCTGCGCGACTGGACGATGAGCTTCACCTTCCCGGGCCGGCAGACCGTCACGAAGGCCGACCCGACGGTACGCCAGCAGGGCCGGACCGTGGAGGTGCGACCGGCCGCCCAACCGGGCGCGCTGGCGCCCGGGGCGTCCCAGAAGGTCGCGTTGACCGGCACGTACACGGGCCCCAACCCGCTGCCGGTGGAGTTCCGCCTCGGCGGCGCCACCTGCGGGGTGCAGGTCTCCGGGGTGGCCGGATCGGTGCCGACGACCGCCCCGCCCAGCAAGCCCCCGTCGAAGCCCACCGCGAAGAAGACGTCGACCACGAAGGCCGCCGGCTCCGGTTCGTCCGGCAGGTCGGGCGGTGGGTCCACGGCCAAGTCCGAGAAGTCCGGCAAGGGCAAGTCTGGTGGTGACCAGGGAAAAGGAAGGTGACGAGGGGAAAGGAGGGCGGCAGACACTAGGGTGGCCGCACAGCTCAGCTCAGTGCCGCGAAGCCCTGCACCTGGGCGATGCTGCCCTCCACGATCAGCACGCTCCCGGCCGTGAGGACCGTGTCCGGGCCCGCGTAGCGGAACGGCTCCCCGGGCAGCTTCGCCCCGACCACCTGCACCCCGTAGCGGTCGGCCGGCGCCAGCTCGCGCAGCGACCGCCCGACCAGGGGCGGGGGCACCCGTACCTTCGCGATGGCGAAGTCGTCGCCGAACTCGATGAAGTCCAGCATCTTGCTGACGATCAGGTGCGCCACCCGCTCGCCCGTCTCCGCCTCCGGGAAGATCACGTGGTGGGCGCCCACCGATTCGAGGATCTTCGCGTGCTTCTCCGAGGTCGCCCGCGCCCAGATCTGCGGCAGGCCCAGCTCGACCAGGGCCAGCACGGTCAGCACGCTCGCCTCGACCGAGGCGCCGATGGCGACCACCGCCCGCCGGAAGTCGGCCACCCCGAGCTGGCGCAGCGCCCCCTCCTCGGTGGGGTCCGTCTGGACCACCCGGTCGAGCCGGGACGACCACCGCTGCACGCGCTCGGCGTCGCGGTCCATGCCCAGCACCTCGTGGCCGAGATGGGCCAGCGCCCCCGCCAGGTGGGAGCCGAAGCGGCCCAGCCCGATCACCACGATTCCGTCGTAGCGGTCGCCTCTAGCCGACAAAGGGTTGCTCCTTCGGATAGCGGTACAGCCGTCGCCGGGTGTTCAACGCGATCGCCGACCCGAGGGTGAGCGGCCCGACCCGGCCGATGTACATCAGGAGGGTCATCAGGTACACGCCGGGCTCGGGCAGCCGCTGGACGAGCCCGATCGTCAGCCCGGTGGTGCTGAACGCCGAGGTCACCTCGAAGAGCGCCTGGTAGAAGCGGTCTCCGGTGGTGAGCAGGACCACCCCGAGCGTGCCGGCGGCCACCAGCGCCACGCTCAACAGCGCCACGGTCAGCGCCTGCCGCTGGCTGGCCTCGGCCACCCGCCGGCGGCCGACCGTGACGTCCGGCTCGCCGCGCAGCTCGGCCCAGATGACGAAGGCGAGCAGGAAGAACGTCGACACCTTGATCCCGCCGGCCGTGCTGGCGGCGCCGCCGCCGATGAACATCAGCACGATCAGCAGCGGATAACTCTCCTCGGTCAGGTGCGCCACGTCGATCACGTCGAAGCCGCCCGTCCGGCTCAGCGCGATCTGGGTGAACGCGGCCAGCGCCTTTCCGGCCACGTCGTACGCGCCGATGGTGCGCGGGTTGCCCCACTCGGCGAACAGCAGGTAGACGAAGCCGGCCCCCAGCAGCACCACCGTGCCCCAGACGGTCAGCTTGGTGGTGATCTGCCACCTGGCCGGACGCCGCCACCCGCGTACCGCCTCGAACAGCGCCGGGAAGCCGAGGCCGCCGACGATCGCGCCCAGCGCCAGCGGCAGCGTCACCCAGGGATCGCGCGAGAAGGCGCGCAGCCCGTCCGAGTAGAGGGTGAAGCCGCCGTTGTTGAACGCCTGCACGGCGTGGAACACCCCGTGCCAGAGTGCCCGCCCGGGCGGGTAGTGGTACGCCCACCAGAGCCGGGCGGTGAGGATCGCCGTCATCACCGCCTCGCAGGCCAGCGCGGTGCCCGCGATCCGGACCAGCAGCCAGCCGACGTCGCCGATGCCGAACTCGACGGTCTCCGCCTGCACCAGCAGCCGGTTGCGCAGGCCCAGCCGCCGGGACACCGCCAGGCCGACCAGGGCGGCGCCGGACAGGATGCCCAGGCCGCCGACCTGGGTGAGCACGGTGATCATCGCCAGCCCGAAGCCGTTCCAGTAGTTCGGGGTGTCGTTGATCGCCATGCCGGTCACCGAGACCGCCGACGTCGCCGTGAACAGCGCGGTGGACAACGGGGTGAACCGGTGCTCGCTGGTCGCTGCCGGCAGCATGAGCAGGCCGGTGCCGAGCAGGATCGCCGCCAGGAAGCCGAACGGCACCAGCCGTACGGGATGACGGAAGAACCGGCGCACGGGACAATCTTCCTTTTCCGGCTGAACGTCGGGGCCGAAACGCCCATCCCGGAGGTTCACCTTCCGGTCGGCCCGGGACCAACTGGCCGTCATCCGGACCCGGTCTGCTGGGCGCCATCCCTCGACGACAGGAGACGGCGTTGCGACGTACCCTTCCCGCCCTCGGCCTGGCCGGCGCGCTGCTCGCGGCGGCCGTGGTGGTGCCGGCCGTGAGCGCCTCCGCCGGCCCGCAGCCCGGCCCCGAGCAGTCCCGGGCCGCCGACCGGCCGCTCGTGATCGCCCACCGGGGCGCCAGCGGCTACCGGCCGGAGCACACCCTGGAGGCGTACCGGCTGGCCATCCGGATGGGTGCCGAATACGTCGAGCCGGACCTGGTCTCGACGAAGGACGGCCAGCTCGTCGCCCGGCACGAGAACGAGATCTCCGGTACGACCGACGTCGCCGCCCGCCCGGAGTTCGCCGCCCGCAAGGCGACGAAGACGATCGACGGGGTGGCGGTGACCGGCTGGTTCACCGAGGACTTCACCCTGGCCGAGCTGAAGACGCTGCGGGCCAAGGAGCGGCTGCCGCAGGTGCGGGTGGCCAACACCGCCTTCGACGGCCGGTTCGAGGTGCCGACCCTCCAGGAGGTCATCGACCTGGCCCGGGCCGAGGGGCGGACACGGGGCCGCGCCATCGGCGTCTACCCGGAGACCAAGCACCCCAGCTACTTCGCCTCGATCGGGCTTGCGCTGGAGGAGCCGCTGGTCGCGGTGCTGCGCGCCAACAAGCTGACCCACCGCAACGACCCGGTCGTCATCCAGTCCTTCGAGACGGCCAACCTGCGCAAGCTGGACAAGATGATCGACGTCAACCTGGCCCAGCTGATGGACGCCTCCGGCCGCCCGTACGACTTCACCGTCGCCGGCGATCCCCGCACCTACGCCGACCTGGCCTCGGCCGCCGGCCTGGAGTGGATCGCCTCGTACGCGGACGGCGTGGGCGCGCACAAGAACCTGATCGTGCCCCGGGACGCCGCCGGCCGCCTGCTCGCCCCGACGGCCCTGGTCCGGAACGCCCACCGGGTCGGGCTGGTCGTGCACGCCTGGACGTTCCGGGCGGAGAACCAGTTCCTCCCGGTCGACTTCCGCATCGGCGCCGACCCGAACGCCCGCGGCGACATCACCGCCGAGTACGAGCTGTTCCTGGGCCTCGGCGTCGACGGCGTCTTCTCGGACCACCCGGACACCGCCGTCGCCGCCCGCGCGGGCCTCGCCACCCGCTGACCAGACCTGACTCCGCACCCCTCGCCGGCCCGCCCCCCCCCGGGGGGGGGGCGGGCCGCTCGGGATCCGGTGGGTCGGGCGTGGCGGGCTGGCGGGTTGGACATGTCGTTCCGCTGCCTGTGGAGCTGCCCCACCCATGCGCCCACCCGCCGGCCGCCCCGGGCTGGCCGCGGACCGGTGGCGGGACGAGTCACCTGCCGCCTGATCATGGGGTTGGCGGCGCCCACAGGGCCGGATTCTGCCGCCAACCCCATGATCATCGCAGTGGGGGCCCGGCCGGCCAGCATGGTGACCCGCGGCGGGTGCGGGGGCGGGCTGGGGCCGGGGCGGGTGGGGCCGGGACGCGGCGTGCCACCTGACGTGGCCGGTGGCGGTGGCTGGCGGGGACACACGGGCGGGGCGGTCGGTGGGAGGATCAGCCACCGGGGGTGGCGGGCAGAGGGACTTCGGGCCGACTGTTGTCCCCTTAGGCCACCCCATCACTGTTACTTATGTGTTTCGGCCACATGGCCCGTGGGTGACGTCACTTCTAGGTTGAGCCGACACATGAAGTTCCCCCTCCGAGTCCTCACGTGGAGTCGCAATGACGGTCCGGACGACGCGGCGGGCGTTCCTGTCCGCCACGATGATGGCCGCGGCGCTCGCCGCCACGGCCTGTGGCAGCCCGCAGGACACCGCCTCCGGGGGCGGCGACGCCGCCCCGGTCAAGGTCGGCCTGGTCTACTCCCAGTCGGGAGCCCTGGCCAGCTACGGCAAGCAGTACATTGAAGGGTTCAAGGCCGGCCTGGACTTCGCCACGAACGGCACGGGCAAGGTCGGCGACCGGAAGATCGAGGTCACCGAGGTCGACGACGCGGGCGACCCGGCCAAGGCGGTCTCCGCGGCCAAGGACCTGATCGGCAAGGGCACGAAGATCATCGCCGGCTCGACCTCGTCGGGCGTGGCCCTCCAGGTGGCCCCGATCGCCGCCCAGAACAAGGTCCTGTTCATCTCCGGCCCGGCCGCGACCGACGCGGTGACCGCCGCGAACAAGTACACCTTCCGGTCCGGGCGGCAGTCGTACCAGGACGTGGTGACCGCGAAGTCGTTCATCGGCGACCCGACCGGCAAGAAGGTGGTCGTCTTCGCCCAGGACGGCGCGTTCGGCGACGCGAACGAGGCGGCCGTGAAGGCCGTCATCGGCGGCGCCGGGGCGACCGTGAGCAGCGTCCGCGCGCCGGCCAGCGCCACGGAGTTCACCCCGTTCGCCAGCCAGATCAAGGCCGCCAAGCCCGACCTGCTCTTCGTCGCCTGGGCCGGCACCACCGCCCCCGCGATGTGGCAGACCCTCGACCAGCAGGGCGTGCTCGCCTCCACCACGGTCGTCACCGGCCTGGACATCCGCGCCTCCTGGCCGACCTTCGGCGCGGCGGGCAGCAAGATCTCCTTCCTGTCGCACTGGTTCGACGGCGCCGCCGACACCGAGGCCGCCAAGGCCGCCAAGGCCGCCAAGGCGAAGATCCCCGGCGGCACCCTCGACCTGTTCCACCCGGACGGCTTCGCCGCCGCGCAGATGGTCGTCCGCGCCGTGCAGGAGGGCGGCGACGACGTGGACAAGATGGTCAAGGCCCTGGAGGGCTGGAGCTTCGACGGGGTCAAGGGCAAGATGACCGTTCGCGCCGAGGACCACGCCCTGCTCCAGCCGATGTTCCAGGCGAAGCTCACCGGCAGCGGCACCGCGTACACGGCGACGGCCCAGAAGACCCTGACCGGCGACGAGACGGCGCCGCCGGTCGCCCAGATGAAGGGCTGACCAGTGCTCGCCACCCGCGGTCTGACCTGGCGGATCGGTGAGGTCGCCATCGTCGACGACGTCGGCCTCGACCTGGCGCCCGGGGAGTTCCTCGGCGTCATCGGGCCGAACGGCGCCGGCAAGACCTCCCTGTTCAACCTGATCACCGGCCTGCGACCGCCGACCGGCGGCCAGATCACGCTGGACTCCGAGGACATCACCGGGCTCCCGCCGCACAAGCGGGCCCGGCTCGGCCTCGGGCGTACCTTCCAGTCGTCCTCGGTCTTCGGTTCGCTCTCGGTGCGGGAGAACGTCCGGCTCGCCGTACAGGCGCACCGGGGTGGCTCGATGAAGTTGTGGCGGCGGGCGGCGGCCGACCGGGAGGTGGCCGCCGCCGCCGACGCGGCGCTCGACCGGGTCGGCCTCGCCCACCGGGGTACGGCGCTCGCCGGCACCCTCGCCCACGGCGAGAAGCGCAAGCTGGAGATCGCGCTGCTGCTGGCCGGGGAACCCCGGGTGATGCTGCTGGACGAGCCGATGGCCGGGGTCAGCGCCGAGGACGTGCCCGAACTGGTCGCGGTGATCAAGTCGCTGACCGGCGACAGCGGCCGGTCGGTGCTGATGGTCGAGCACCACATGGACGTGATCCTGGAGCTGGCCGACCGGATCGCCGTGATGCACCACGGCGCGCTGCTCGCCTGCGACACCCCGGAGACCGTGATGGCCAACGCCACCGTCCAGGAGGCCTACCTGGGGGAGGCGCTGTGAGCGCGAGGAGTGAGCCGGGTTTGCGAGCCCCGCAGTCGCGATCGGAGGCGGCGCTGTGAGCGCGAGGAGTGAGCCGGGTTTGCGAGCCCCGCAGTCGCGATCGGAGGCCAGCCAGTGAGTGAACCGATCCTGACCGTCGAGGACCTGTCGGTGCGGATCGCGGGGCTGCACATCCTTCAGGGGGTGTCGTTCAGCGTCGCGCCGACCGGGGTCACCGTGCTGCTCGGGCGCAACGGCGTCGGCAAGACGACGACGCTGCGCGCCGTCGTCGGCCTGACACCCCGCAACGGCGAGGCGCGCGGCACCGTGCGGATGGGCGGGCAGAGCCTGCTCGCCCGCCCCACCCACCGGTTGGTCCGCGGTGGGCTCGGCTACGTGCCGGAGGACCGCTGCGTCTTCGCCGGGCTCACCGTCGCGGAGAACCTGCGGCTCGCCGAGCAGCGGGGCACCACCCCGGCGTACGACCGGGTCTACGCGCTCTTCCCAGAGCTGGACCGGCGCGGGCGGCAGCGGGCCGGCTCGCTCTCCGGCGGGCAGCAGCAGATGCTCGCGATCGGCCGGGTGCTGCTCAACGACAACCGGCTGCTGCTGGTGGACGAGCCGACCAAGGGGTTGGCGCCGAAGGTGGTGACCGAGGTGGCCGAGGTGCTGGAGCGGGTCGCGGAGTCCGTGCCGGTGCTGCTGGTCGAGCAGAACCTGGCCGTGGTCCGCCGGTTGGCCCGGGACGCGGTGGTGCTCTCCGCCGGCCGGGTCGCCTGGGCCGGTGACGCCCGGGAGCTGCTGTCGGAGCAGGCCCTGACGAAGTCCCTGCTCGGCGTCGGCTCGGGGGAGGTACACGCGTGAGCACGATCGTGCTGCTGACGCTGACCGGGCTCGGCCTGGCCGCGCTGTACTTCCTCGTCGCCTCCGGGCTGTCGCTGGTCTTCGGCCTCGCCGACGTGCTCAACTTCGCGCACGGGCTGTTCCTCGGCGTCGGCGCGTACGCGACGTGGTGGGCGGCCGGGAACCTGCCCGGCGCCGGCGCGGAGGGCCTGGGCTTCGTGCTCGCCGTCGCCTTCGGGGTGGCCGCCGGCACGGTGGTGGCCGTACTCGTCGAGCTGGTGCTGATCCGGCCGCTGTACTCGCGCACCATCGAGCAGGTGCTGGTCACCGTCGGCCTGTCGCTGGCCGGGGTGGCGCTGCTCCAGGCCACCTGGGGCGCGGACGCCCGGCCGTTCCCCCGTCCCGGGTGGACGCGGGACGTCACCGGCATGCTCGGCGCGCAGGTGCCCAACGGCGGGCTGCTGCTGATCGTCGCCGCGGCGCTGGTGCTGGCCGCGCTGCTGGCGTTCCTGCGCTGGACCCGGTACGGCCTGATCATCCGGGCCGGCGTCGAGAACCGGGAGATGGTGACCGCCCTCGGCATCGACGTGCGCAAGGCGTTCACCCTGGTCTTCGCCATCGGCGGGGCCGCCGCCGCGCTGGCCGGCGCGATCGGCGGCGTCTACTTCGGCACCGTCTCGCCCGGCCAGGGCGGATCGCTGCTGATCTTCGCGTTCATCGTGGTGGTGATCGGCGGCATGGGCTCGGTGGTCGGCTCCGCGTACGCCGCGGTCGCCGTCGGCCTGCTGCAACAGTTCGTCAACTACTACGGCGCCTCCGGCGTGGGCGACCTGTGCGTCGTCGCGCTGCTGGCCGTGGTGCTGCTGCTGCGCCCCCAGGGCATCGCCGGAAAGGTGGCTCACGCATGACCGAGGTCAAGAGCCCCGACGTCGCCGCCCCGCCCGCCGCGGTGCCGGCCGAGCTGGCCCCGCGCCGGCGGGCCTGGCACGGGCTGCGGCCGTACCTGCCGCTGGTCGCGCTGGTCGTCGCGGCGATCCTGCCGTACTCGACGGTATCGCTGCCCGGGGTGTTCGAGGGGCCGCTGAACTCGCCCGGCACCCTGCAACTGCTCGCCGTCTGTATGGTCTTCGGCGGCCTCGCCGCCGGGTACGACCTGCTGTTCGGCCGGACCGGGATGCTGTCCTTCGGGCACGCGCTCTACTTCGCCGCCGGGGTGTACGGCACCGACATCCTGGTCACCCGGGCCGGACTGCCGCTGTGGCAGGCCGCACTGCTCACGATCACCGGCGGCACGATCCTGGCCGGGCTGCTCGGCGCGGTGGCGCTGCGCACCGCCGGCATCGCGTTCGCCATGGTGACCCTCGCCTTCGCCCAGGTCGGGGCGATCCTGGTGGCCCGGGACTTCGGCGGGCTGACCGGCGGCGAGGAGGGGCTGCCGCTGGACGTCTCCGGGCTGCCCGCCGGGCTGGTCGGGGTCGCGAACACGGTCAACCTGTACTGGCTGGCGCTGGCGTACCTCGCGCTGGTGGTGTTCATCGTGCACCGGGTCTCCGGCTCGCCGACCGGGCGGGTGCTGGCGGGGCTGCGCGACGACGAGCGGCGGATCGGGGTGCTCGGGCTCGACCCGTACCGGTTCAAGCTGGTCGCGTTCACCCTGTCCGGCGGGCTGGCGGCGAGCGGGGGAGCGGTCTACTGCCTGATCGTCGGCGGCGCGTCGCCGCACATCACGTCCAGCGAGCTGACCCTGTCGTTGCTGGTCATGGTGGTGCTCGGCGGGCCGGGCACCCGGTGGGGGCCGGTGCTCGGCGGCATCCTGTACATGTACCTGGACCACCGCCTCACCGCCTTCGGCACCAGCGACGCGGTGGAGAGCCTGCCGGCGGTGCTCAGCCGCCCGCTGAGCCAGCCGCTGTTCGTCCTGGGCACGGTCTTCATCCTGGCGGTGTACTTCTTCCCCGGCGGCCTGGCCAGCCTGAAGTCCCGCCTGTCCCCCCTCCTCCGCGCCCTCCCCAGCCGTCGCTGAGCTGTGTTGATCAAGAGGTTTGCGCCACTCTGCTCGCGCAGGCTGACGCAAACCTCTTGATCAACGAGGGAGGCGGGAGAGAACGGAAAGGGGCGCGGCCCCCCGTGTGGCCGCGTCCCTCCCCGAGCGTCTTCCCGTCGGTCAGCCGTTGAGCAGGTCGTACGCGGCCTTCGGCGCCTTCTGGGCGGCGGCGCCCGTGGGCGCGGTCACCTGCGGCGCGCTGCCGTAGTCGCGGTACTCCACGACGTACGCGTACGCCTTGTGGTCCCCGGCGGCCGGCAGTTGGAGGGTCAGCCGGCTGAGGTTGCCGTCCGGCCCCACCTCTGCCGTGAAGGGCACCGCCTTCGCCGCCGCGCCCAGCGCGGTCATCTGCTCGGCGTCCAGCACCTCGGCTGCCGTGCCGGCGGTGAGGTCGATCGCGCCGGCGTACTTCCGGTCGCCCTTCTCCTCGACCGCCGTCGCCGCCTCGATCAGCGGGCCCGCGTTGCCCACGTCGGCGCCCTCCCAGACCGGCGCGGCTTCGGCGTCGGCGAGCTTGGCGCGGTCCAGCTCCAGCCAGCGGTCCGGCAGCTTCGGCAGGCCGGTGAGGCCATCCGCGCCGGTGAACTTCACCTTCATCCAGACCCGCTCGGACACGATCAAGAACGTCATCCGGGTGGTGAGGCCCAGCTCGGCATCCTTGACGACCATGGTCAGCTCCACCCCCTTCGCGGCCGGATCGACCAGGCCGGAGAGGTTGGTGTCGGAATCCTTGCCGGCGAAGCGGAATCGTCCGTCCGTGTCGTCGGGGACGGCGGCGAGCAGCGTCTCCTTCGGCGTCGGCTCGGCCCCCGTGGCCGGTGCAGCCGGACCGGACCCCGCTGCGCACCCCGAGACGAGGACGGTCGCGGCCAGGGCGGCGGCGGTGCTGGTGACGACCCGGCGGAGGCGCCCGGCGGTACGGGTGTGCTGTGTCATGGCAGATCTCTTTCTCGCACGTCTGGCGGTTGCCGGAGACGATGTTGTGGGAGGCCTCTGCCGAATCGCTGCCGCTATGCTGCCGTCCGACTGCCGTGCGGCTGCCGCCGGCACGAGCCGGGGTTGTCAGGAGCGGAAATCGCATGTCAGCAACGTTGCGCTTCGAGATTCTCGGCCCTCAGCGTGCCTGGCACGGCGACCACGAGATCGACATCGGCCCTGGCAAGCAACGCGCCGTGCTGGCCGTCCTGCTGCTCTCCGCTGGCCGCCCCGTGCCGACCGGGCAGATCGTCGACGCCGTCTGGCCGGAGGATTCGCCGGCGAACGGCCCGAACGTGGTGCAGAAGTACGTCGCCGGGCTGCGGCGGGTGCTCGAGCCGGACCGCTCCCCGCGTACGCCCGGCCAGGTGCTCACCCTGACCGAGGGGGGCTACGTGCTGCGGGTGCCGCCGGAGTCGGTGGACGCCGTCCGGCTCGAACGGTCGGTACGCCGGGCGCAGCAGCTCCGGGTGGAGAGCCGGATGGCTGAGGCGGTCGCCGAGCTGCGGGCGGCCACCGAGCTGTGGCGGGGCGAGCCGCTGGCCGGGCTCTCCGGCCCGCTCTTCGACTCGGCGCGGTTCCGGCTGGTCGAGCTGCGCGCCGCCGCGCTGGAGACCCGGGTCGAGCTGGAGCTGCACCTGGGCCGGCACCGTGAGCTCACCGGCGAGCTGGTGGAGTTGGTGGCGGAGTTCCCGCTGCGGGAGCGGCTGCGGCAGCACCTCATGCTCGCCCTCTACCGCAGTGGCCGGCAGGCCGAGGCGCTCGCCGCGTACCGGGAGGTCGGCGAGCTGCTGCGCGAGGAGTACGGCATCGCTCCGGGGAACGCTCTCCAAGAGCTGCACCGGCGCATCCTGCGTTCCGACCCGTCGCTCGGCCTGCCCGCCGCCTCGACGGCCCCGGTGCCGGACGTGGCCGAGCCGCGCCCGGAAGCCGTCGCCACCGCGTCGGTGTCCGTGGCTGTGGCTCCGGCGATCGCAGGCGGCCCGACGGCCGCGCCGACACCCGCGGTCGACGACTCCCCAGCCACGCCGTCGGCTCCCGTGGCCGTTGCCCCGCCGCCCGCGCCGCCGCCGACCGCCCCGCCGACCGCCCCGCCGACCGCCCTGTCGCCCGCGCCGCCGCCGACCGCCCCGGTCGGCTGGGCCTTGCCCGCAACGGCCGTCGGTGGTGCGGCCGCCATGCCGGGCGGCCTGGGGGTGGGTGTGCCCTGGCGGCCTCCGCGCTGGATGAGCGTCACCGTGACGGCCGCGGGCGCGGTCGGCGTCCTGCTGTCGTTCGGCACGCTGACCTGGGCTGTCGTCCTCGCTTACGCGGCCTGGCGGCGCAGTTGGCGGCTGTCCGTCGCGGGGCTGGGCTATCTGGGGCTGGTGGTCGGTCTCTGTTACGTCATGCTGCGCGATCCGGATGCGGAACCCACCGACGTGGAGATTCTCTACGTCCTCGGCGTGTTGGCGGTGTGCTGGTTCGCCGGTACCGCGCACGTCGTGCTGCTCAACCGGGAACTCCAGGTGGCGCTGCGGAGGGTCACCCGGGCCCGGCTCTCCGTCGACGACGGCGAACGGCGGGCACGCCGGGAGCAGGCCCGTTCCCTGCTTCACCACCATCCGGGGGCCCGGCACGAGCTGCGCATCGGGCGGCCGGACCTGCCCCGCGTCTTCGACGACGGTGGGCTCGTCGACGTCAACTCGGTAGGCGACCAGGTGCTGGCCGTGCTGCCCGGGCTGACCCCCGACCAGTGCCGGCACATCGTCACCGACCGGTTGCTGCGCGGCCCGTACTCGTCGGTGGAGGAGTTGGCCGGGCGGTGTCTGCTTCCGCAGGCCGTGACCAACCACCTCCGCGACATCCTGCTCTTCCTGCCTCCGGGCCCCGCCGGCTCGTGACCGGTGGGCCCACCGCCGCCTGGTAGAAATGCCGGATGAGCCAGGATCGGGCGGTGGTGCGGGAGCGGGCCGAGGCGGTGCTGCGCCGGCTGGCCGGCGAGCACGCGCGGCTCCGCGAGGACCAGTGGCGGGCCATCGAGGCGCTCGTGGTCGACCGGCGTCGGGTGCTGTGCGTGCAGCGCACCGGCTGGGGCAAGTCCGCCGTCTACTTCGTGGCCACCGCGCTCCTGCGCGAGCGGGCCGGGGGCGGCGAGCGGCCAGAGGGGGGCCGGGCAGGTGACGGCGCCGGGCCGACCGTGATCGTGTCTCCGCTGCTCGCGCTGATGCGTAACCAGGTGGAGGCGGCGGCCCGGGCCGGCATTCGGGCCCGCACCATCAACTCGGCCAACCTCGACGAGTGGGACGAGATCACCGCCGAGATCCACACCGGCGCGGTGGACGTCCTGCTGATCAGCCCGGAGCGGCTCAACAATCCGGACTTCCGGGACGCCGTGCTGCCGAGGCTGGCGGCCACGACCGGTCTGCTGGTCGTAGACGAGGCGCACTGCGTCTCGGACTGGGGGCACGACTTCCGCCCCGACTACCGGCGGCTGCGCACCTTCCTCGGCAACCTGCCCGACCGGACCCCGGTGCTCGCCACCACCGCCACCGCCAACGCCCGGGTCACCCAGGACGTCGCCGAGCAACTGGGGGACGCCCTGGTGCTGCGCGGCAGCCTGGACCGGGAGTCGCTGCGGCTCGCCGTACTCGACCTGCCCAGCCCGGCGCACCGGCTCGGCTGGCTCGCCGACCACCTGGACCGGCTGCCCGGCTCGGGCATCATCTACACGCTGACCGTCGCCGGGGCGGGGGAGACCGCCGAGTTCCTGCGCTCCCGGGGGTACCCGGTCGCCTCGTACACCGGGCAGGCGGAGGACGCCGACCGGCGGGCCGCCGAGCAGGACCTGCTGGACAACAAGATCAAGGCGCTCGTCGCGACGAGCGCGCTGGGCATGGGCTTCGACAAGCCCGACCTGGGCTTCGTCGTGCACCTCGGCGCCCCGCCGTCGCCGATCGCGTACTACCAGCAGGTCGGCCGGGCCGGCCGGGCGGTCGAGCACGCCGAGGTGCTGCTCCTGCCCGGCGCGGAGGACGCGGCGATCTGGCGGTACTTCGCCTCTCTCGCCTTCCCGCCCGAGGAGCAGGTCCGCGCCGTGCTGGCCGCCCTGCACACCGACCGGCCGCTGTCCACCCAGGCCCTCGAACCGATCGTCGACCTGCGCCGGGCCCGGCTGGAGCTGATGCTCAAGGTGCTCGACGTGGACGGCGCGGTGCGCCGGGTGCGCGGCGGCTGGCTCGCCACGGGCGAGCCCTGGCGCTACGACGAGGCCCGGTTGCGCCGCGTCGCGCAGGCGCGCACCGCCGAGCAGCAGGCCATGCGGGAGTACGCGACCACGCCCGGCTGCCGGATGCGGTACCTGCGCGAGTGCCTGGACGACGTCGGGGCGGGCGACTGCGGCCGGTGCGACCGCTGCGCCGATCCCCTGTTCTCCGGGGACGTGTCCGGGCCGGCGCTCGCCGCCGCGCAGGCGTACCTGGGCCGGCCCGGGGTCCAGATCGCGCCGAAGAAGCTGTGGCCGACCGGGCTGGAGGCGGTGGGCGTACCGCTGAAGGGGCGCATCCCGCCGGCGGAGCAGGCGCTGGCCGGCCGGGCCGTGGGGCGGCTGTCCGACCTGGGCTGGGGCGGCCGGCTGCGCGAGCTGGTCGGGCCGGACGCGCCCGACGCGGCGGTCCCCGACGACGTGGCGGCGGCGGTGGTCGAGGTGCTCAAGGCCTGGGCGCACGGCGACGACCCGTGGCCGCGCCGCCCCGTCGGCGTGGTCGCGGTCGGCTCCCGGCGGCGGCCGGAGCTGGTCGGCTCGCTCGCCGCGCGGATCGCGGCCGTCGGCCGGCTGCCGCTGCTCGGCCGGGTCGTCCCCACCGGCGCGGCGGGGCCCGGCGGGCCGCGCGGCAACAGCGCCCAGCGGGTACGCGCCCTGCACGACGCCTTCGCCCTGCCGGACGAACTGGCCGACGCCCTCGCCGGGCTCGACGGCCCGGTGCTGCTCGTCGACGACCTGGTCGACACCGGCTGGACGCTGACCATGGTGGCGCGGCTGCTGCGCCGGGCCGGCGCGCCCGACGTGCTTCCGCTCGCCCTGGCCGTCGCAGGATGACCGTGCCGGAGACCGGGGGAAAGTTCCCGGGGCGGGCGGATTGCGACCGTCGCCACGGTCCGCCGGCGCGGCCCGGGCTGCGGGCGATCCGGCGGTACCGTGTGCCCATGACCGATCAGCAGGGCGGCGGCCGTGCCTGACCCGTCGGCGCCGGAGGCCGTCCCCGCGCCGGGTACCGCCCCCGCGCTGAACGCGGCCCACGGACAGGACTCCGCGCCGGACGCGTGGCGGGACACGGCGCGCGACGTCGCCCCCGTGCCGGACGCGTGGCAGGAGGTGGCGCGCGACGTCGCCCCCGCGCCGGACGCGCCCGGGCTGCTGGTGGACCGGGGCACGCTGCGACTCGCGCTGGTGGTGGGCGGGCTGGTGCTCGCCGTGCTGCTCGGGTTCGGGCTCGGGCGGCTCAACCCGCCGCCGGCCGACCCCGCCACGATGGCCGTCGCGGCCGACGACCACACCCACGCGCCGGGCACCGGGGCGCACGATCACGGCTCCCCCGCGGGCGCAGGCGGCGCGACCGACGTCGGCGGCCTCGCGGTCAGCTCGGGGGGCTGGACGCTGGCCCCGCTGTCGGACGGCTTCGCCGCCGGGCGGCCGGGCGAGTTCCGGTTCCAGGTCCGCGACGTCCAGGGCCGGCCGGTGACCCGGTTCGCGGTCGTGCACGACAAGCCGATGCACCTGATCGTGGTGCGCCGGGACCTCACCGGCTACCGGCACCTGCACCCGACGATGGCGGCCGACGGCACCTGGTCGATCCCGTTGACCCTGCCGCAGGGCGGGGCCTGGCGGGCGTACGCGGACTTCACCGTGGTCACCGACGACGGCGGGCAGACCGCGCTCACCCTCGGCGTCGACCTGGCCGTCCCGGGCGGATACACGCCCCGGCCGCTGCCGGCGCCCGCCACGACGACGACCGTGGACGGGTTCACGGTGAGCTGGTCCGGCGAGCCCCGGATCGGGGTGACCCGGCCGCTGCGCTTCCAGGTGCGCGCCGGCGACTCCACCCCGACGGTGGAGCGCTACCTGGGCGCGTACGGGCACCTGGTGGCGCTGCGCGAGGGGGACCTGGGCTACCTGCACGTCCACCCGGAGGCGGGGCCGCCCGGGGACGGGGTCACGTTCCAGCTGACCGTGCCGGGGCCGGGCCGGTACCGGCTCTACCTGGACTTCCAGGTCGACGGGGTGGTGCGGACCGCCGAGTTCACCCTCGCCGTGCCCTGACCGGTCCCGTGCCCTGACCAGCTGTCGGTCTTGTGCATGGTTCCGGCGCCGTGACAAAAACACGGTCGGGGTGGGTTGCGGTGGGGTTGGGTTGCGGTGGGGGTGGGGCCCGCCGTGACCGGCTCCGGGCGGTCAGGCTTGATCCCTGCGCCGGTCACGGCGGGCCCCACCCGGTCCGTCCCGGTCGGCGACATGGGTGCAACCCTGCTTCGACTCTCCGAGATCGGCGCTTCGGCCGTTCGATCCGCGGGCTCCGGCTCTTCGAGATCTTGGTGCCAAATGGCCCCTGGAGGGGCCGATTTTCACCAAGATCTCCGGCAGGCACCTCCGTGTCGGCGAGACTGCGGGTCAGCCGGCGCGGCGGATCGGGCGGCGGGCCAGGTACCGCAGCAGGTCGCGGATGTGGTGCTTCTCCTCGGCCGGCACGGCCGGGTCAGCCAGCCGCTGGAGGATCACCCGGACGTCGGCCTCGACCGGCGTCTCGTCGGCGGGCCGACGCGGCGCGTGGCTCGTGTCGGGCAGGCCGAGCGCCCGGAAAGCGGCCGTCACCGGCAGGTCGAGGGCGGTGCAGAAGCCGCGCACCTTGGCCAGTTCGGGGTAGTCGTGCCAGTCGCCGGCCAGCCAGCGGAAGACGGTGGATCGGCCCACCCCCGTGTGTGTCGCCAGGTCGCTGACGGTCCAGCCGCGCTCCTCGCGGGCGTCGTCGATGGCGCGTCGTACGAAACGCGCGAAGGCCATCTGCGGCGAAACCTCTGGCGAAGTCATCCCTGCTGGGTCTTCCTTCCGGGCGGTGCCCTTCGAGGGTAGTACCACGGGTGGCGGATGCAAGCGAGCGTCCGTCCCGCCCGTGCCGGCCGCCCGATCGGCAACGCGGGCGGGCGCCGGATCCTCCCCTGGGTGCCGGATCGGCCACTGCCGGTGCTTGCCGTACGTCAACTAGGCTCGGTGCCCGTCCCCCAACCGTCCGTGGCCGTCCGCCGTGCCGGGCGTGCCGATGAGGAGCACCATGGCCGACTCGCGCCGTCCGGTGCCGTACCGTCCGGGTGCGGTCAGCCTCTTCTTCGTGGCCAAGGCCGGCGTCTTCGCCGCCGGTTTCTGGGCCTGGCTCCTGGTCCTCGTGGTCGGCTCCGCCGAGGTCGGCGGAGCGCACGTCCTCGCCGCCACCGGCGCGGCCACCACGACGCTGGTGGGCGTGGTGCTCGGCGTCCGGCTGGCCCTGCAACACAACGCGGCGACCCGGCACGCCGAACTGAGGCGGCTGCTGGTGGACATCTCCTGGAACGCCTTCGCCGCGGCCGGCAACGCGGGCGGCACCGGCGACGTGGGGGCCCCAGGCAAGATCGTGCCCTTCCCGACGGTGTCCCCGGAGGCCGAACGGTCGCCGACCCGAGGCGCGGGGGAGCGGGTGTTCGACCGGAGGGCCCCCAGCGGGCGGGCGGACCGGGGCGGCAACGGCGACCGCCACTGAGCGCCCCGCGCGGGCCGTCCGCGGCGCCGCCCCCGCGCCGGGACCCGCCCCGTCCGCCGTGCGGCCGGGACGACGCGGGGATTCTCCGGGCCGTAGCGACTTCCGGTCCAGGCTGCCGCGCAGCGCCAGGGCGCAGGGTTCCGACCCCGGGAACGGGACATCCCCCGCCCCGGGTGGCCCGGGACGGGGGATGTCGACGTGTGCTGCGCGGCCGTCAGTCGGCGGTCGCCTCGGCGGGCGTACCGGCGCCGGAGCCGGCACCCCGGCGGCGCCGGCGGCGGCGCGGCCTCGCCGGCTCGCTCTCAACCGTGGCCGTGACCGTAGCCGCCTCGCTCGCGGCGGGCTCGGCGATCACCGCGGTCGGCTCGCCGCCGGCCACGACGTCGCCGGCCCGGCGGCGACGCCGGCGGCGCGGCGTGCGGGTGCCGTCCGCCGCCTCGGCCGGCGCCTCGGCGTCCGGCCCCGTGGTCCCGCCGGACCGGTCCCGGCGGCGCCCCCCGCGCCGGGAGCCCCGGCCGCCACCCTCGCCGTGCCGTGACCGGCCGCCGAGGTCCTCCTCGACCTCGGCCGCCAGCCCGGCCCGGGTACGCTCCGCCGTCGGCAGCGTGCCGGTGACGTCGCGGGAGATGTCGAGGTCGGTGTAGAGGTGCGCCGACGTGTGGTACGTCTCCGGCGGCTCGGGCATGTCCAGGCCGAGCGTCTTGTCGATGATCCGCCAGCGGGGCATGTCGTCCCAGTCGACGAAGGTCACCGCGACGCCCGTGGCGCCGGCCCGGCCGGTGCGGCCGATCCGGTGCGTGTAGGTGTCCTGGTCCTCGGGGCAGTCGTAGTTGATGACGTGGGTGACGCCGCCGACGTCGATGCCGCGGGCGGCCACGTCGGTGGCCACCAGGGTGTCGATCTTGCCGGCCCGGAACGCGCGCAGCGCCCGCTCGCGGGCGCCCTGGCCCAGGTCGCCGTGCACCGCGGCCACCGCGAAACCCCGGAAGTCGAGGTCCTCGGCCAGTCGGTCGGCGGCCCGCTTCGTCCGGGTGAAGATCATCGTGAGGCCGCGGCCCTGCGCCTGCAGGATGCGGGCCACGATCTCCGCCTTGTTCATCGAGTGGGTGCGGTAGACCAGCTGCGTGGTCTGCGGCGACGGGCCGGTCTCGGCCGTGTGCCCGGCGTGGATCGTCACCGGGCGGCGCAGGAAGCGCCGGGACAGCGCGACGATCGGGTCCGGCATGGTCGCCGAGAAGAGCATGGTCTGCCGGTCCTCCGGCAGCATCGCCAGGATCTTCTCGACGTCGTCAAGGAAGCCCAGGTCGAGCATGCGGTCGGCCTCGTCCAGGACCAGCGCGTGCACCCGGTCGAGCCGCAGGTGCTTCTGCTTGGCCAGGTCGAGCAGCCGGCCGGGCGTGCCGACCAGGATCTCGACGCCCTTGCGCAGGGCCTCGATCTGCGGCTCGTACGCGACGCCGCCGTAGATCGGCAGCACCCGGACGCCCCGGGTCCGGCCCGCGGTGTCCAGGTCCTTGGCGACCTGCAGGCCCAGCTCGCGGGTGGGGACGACGACCAGCGCCTGGGGCAGGCCGTCGCCGCCCTCGGACGGCGCGAAGACCCGCTCCAGCAGCGGTACGCCGAAGCCGAGGGTCTTGCCGGTGCCGGTCGGCGCCTGGCCGATCAGGTCGCTGCCGCGCAGCGCGATCGGCAGCGCGTACTCCTGGATGGCGAAGGCGCGGGTGATGCCGGCCGCGGCCAGCGCCTCGACGGTCTCGGGGCGGGCGCCGAGCGCGGCGAAGGTGGGAGCCTCCGGACGGACCGGAGCGGTCGGGGCCAGGGCCTGGCCGCCTGTACGATCGGAAATCTGCTCGCTCATATGGATTTAGGGGTGCCCTCTCGTGGTGCGCCCCTTCTGTCCTCAGGGCGCGATCGGTAATGGCGCGGGCCACACGGTCGGGGGCGGGGATCGCCGAGCCGGACCGGGCCGCACGCGCGCCGTGAGCGGGACTTCGATCGGTGCTTCGACCAGGTCGTTGGCCCACGGCAACTGCTACATACTACCTGAACCACGTGGACGTCGTCCCTGTTCCGAGGATCGGCCCCGGCGACCCGGGCCGTCCATCGTGAGCTGCGTCACTCTCCGCTGTCGGGTTCGGGGATCTGCCGCAGGCGGTAGCCTGCGCTCGTGTCCGACTCCCACGCGCACCGCCCCGCCGTGGTCGACCTGCTCGGTCTGGTCGCCTTCGGTCAGCTGCTGGCCTTCGACCGGCTGGCCGCCGACGCCCGGCTCGCGCCCGACCTGCGCCGCCGGGCCACGCTCAGCGAGATGGCCGCCGCCGAGATCGGCACCTTCCGGCGCCTCGCCGACCGGCTCGCCGCGCTCGGCGTGCCGCCCGAGGAGGCGATGGCGCCGTACGTCGAGCCGCTGCAGTCGTACCACGACTCGACCGAGCCGAAGGACTGGTTGGAAGCGGTCACCAAGGCGTACGTCGGGGACGCGATCAGCGACGACTTCCTCCGGGAGATCGCCGACGCGCTCGACGAGCCGGACCGGCGGCTGGTGCTCGACGTGCTGCACGAGTCCCGGTACGTCGAGTTCGCGGCCGCGGAGATCAGGGCCGCGCTGCGGGCGGACCCGCGGGCGGCGAACCGGCTCTCGATGTGGGCGCGACGGCTGGTCGGGGAGGCGCTCTCGCAGGCCGGGCGGGTCGCCGCCGCCGACCGGGGCGCGCTCACGGCGCTCGTCGCCCGGGGCGGCCGGGTCGATGCGCAGGAGCTGTTTGGGCGGTTGACCGCCGCGCACACCGAGCGGATGACCGTCGTCGGCCTCAACAACTGACCGTCGCTGCTGCCCGGTCGTCGGCGGTGGTGCCCGGGTGTCGACCGTGGTGCCCGGTCGCCGGCGACCGGGCGACCCGGGGGCGGGTGTGACGCCGTGTCCGCACGGGCCGGCCGAGGCGGCGGTGTCCGGGGCGGGTGCGTCCGGACCGCCCGCCCCGGACACCGGACGGATCAGCGAACGGTGAAGCCGACCGCCCGCGGCGCAGCCTCGGCGATCTCGACGTACGCGACCTTGCCGACCGGCACGACGACCCGACGGCCCTTCTCGTCCGTGAGGGAGAGCGTCCCCTCCCCGTTGGCGAGGGCGTCGGTCACGATCTGCTCGATCTCGGCCGGCGACTGCGCGCTTTCCAGAACCAGCTCGCGCGGCGCGTACTGCACGCCGATCTTGACCTCCACGGTGCCTCCTCAACTGGGGCGAAAAAGCCGCCGTGGGAAGGCTATCCGATCTCGGGGCCGGATGTTCAGGCTGACTCACCTTGCAGCGGGAAGCTGGCGATCCCGCGCCAGGACAGGGCGGCGACCAGCGCCTCGGCCTCGGCCTTGGGCACCTGCCGCCCCCCGGCCAGCCAGAACTGCGCCGCCGTCTCCGCCGCCCCGACGAGCCCGGAGGCGAGCAGCTCGGCGTGCGCCCGGCTGACCCCGGTGTCGGAGATGATCGTGTCGGTGATCGCCGCGATGCAGCCCTGTTCCACCCGTTCCACCCGCTGCCGGACGGCCGGATCGTTGCGCAGGTCGGACTCGAACACCAGGCGGAACGCCTCGCTCTCGTGGTCGACGAAGTCGAAGTACGCCCGGACCGAGGCGCTCACCCGCTCCTTGTTGTCGTTGGTGCCGCGCATCGCGTCGTGGACCTTGGCCACGATCGCGTCGCAGTGCGTGTCCAGCAGCGCCAGGTAGAGCTCCATCTTGCCCGGGAAGTGCTGGTAGAGCACCGGCTTGGAGACTCCCGCCCGCTCGGCGATGTCGTCCATCGCGGCCGCGTGGTAGCCCTGCGCGACGAACACCTCCTGCGCCGCCGCGAGCAGCTGCTTGCGCCGCGCCGAACGGGGCAGGCGCGTGGGCCGGCCGGCGGTCTGAGCGCCGTTCCCCACAGCCGACATTGGGAACCTCCGAGTTTGTTCGTACGAGCCGGCACTTTTCCCACGAACCGGTCGGGGTCGGTGGAGCCCGGCCGGAATTGGCCCGCCGCTGTAACTTATCGCCACTGTCACCACACGGTAGCCTCAGCGGGGGCGACCAAGGAGCGCGCGGTGAGTGAAACAGGGCAACCCGGTGCCGCCACCCCGGGAGAGCACGGCGACGGGACGGGTCAGCAGGATGACCTGGCCCGTTCCGGCAACGGGTGGGCGCCCTCGGCGGCCGAGTGGGCCAGCGACGGCGACGCCGCCGGGCCGCGGGAGGGCCTGCCGTGGCGGCGGGCCGAGGCGGCCTCCGGCTGGGCGGCCTCGTCGCCGCGCCACGGTGACCTGCCCGCTCCGCTTCCCGCCCCGGACGCGGAGCCGCCGACCCGGACCAACGGCCACCCGCACGACAACGGCGTGAGCCGGGCCGGGCAGGAGCCGTCCGTGGTCCGCCAGACCCCCGTCAGCGCGCCGCCGGTCCGCGAGACCGACGGCGACCGGTTGGCCGTCCCGGCGCAGCGGCCCGCCCCGGCCGTGGAACGCTCGGCCGGCCCGCCACACGGCGTCGCCGAGGCGGACGGTCCCGCCCGACACGCCTCCGAGGAGCCGCCGGCGTCCCGTGCCGGCCGCTGGTCGGACCTGGGTATCCCGTCCTCCGCGCCGCCCGCCGTGCAGGTACCGCCGGTCGGCACCGCCGCGTCCGGCTTCGAGGTGCCGCCCGGCCTGCACGCCCCCGTCGCCGAACGGTCCGGCCAGGAGCCCGAGCCGTCCGCCGGCGCCGCGTCCGGCTGGACGGACCGGCTGCCGCCCGACGAGCCGGACCCGCGCGTCGGTCCGCCCGCCGAGTCCGCCTACCCGTCCCTTCACGACCGCCCGGCCTATCCCGCCGGGGAGGACCGCGCCGGGTACCCGCCCGCCGCCGACGAGCGCGCGACGCCGCCGGAGCCGGGCTGGGCCGGCCCGGACTGGAATCGGCCGAGCTGGGGCGGAGCTTGGGCGCCGCCCTGGTCCCGCGAGGAGGCCACACCCGTCGGCCGGCGGTCCCGCGACGAGGACGAGCCCGTCGGCCGGCGGTCCCGCGACGAGGACGAGCCCGTCGGCCGGCGGTCCCGCGACGACGAGGCGAGCCGGTGGTCCCGTGAGGACGAGCCGGTTGGCTGGCGGTCCCGTGACGAGGATGAGCCGGTCGGTCGGCGGTCCCGTGACGAGGGCGAGCCGGTCGGTCGGCGGTCCCGCGAGGACCGGCTTCCCGGGTGGGCCCCGGAACCGAACCGGACGCACGGGCCGGGACCGAACCGGACGCACGAACCGGAACCGAACCGGGCGTACGGGTCGGAACCGAACCGGGCGTACGGGCCGGAACCGAACCAGGCGTACGGGTCGGAACCGAACCGGGCGCACGAGCCGGAACCGAACCGGGCGTACGGGCCGGGGGGGCACGAACCCCAGCCGGACCGGGCATATGAGCCCGAGCCGGGCCGGGGATACGAACCGGCACGCGGCGAGCCGACCCGGAGCGAGCCGCACCGGGGCGAGCCGACGCGGCCGTACCAGCCGCTGCGCGCCGAGGCCGCCCGGCCGTACGAAGTCGGCCGCACCGAGCCCGACCCGCGGACCGGGTACGAGCCCGCCGCCCAGCCCGCCCCGGAGCCGGTCGACCGGCCGGCCTGGGCCGGAAGGCGCATCCCGTCGGCTCCGGCCGGCCCGCCCCCGCCCGGGCGCGCCGCCGCGGTCGACCCGGCCGAGGTGCCCGCCGTGCGGCCGTTCCGCCTGCGCCGGGTTCCCGAGGACACGCAGCCCGCCGACCTGCCCGGCAACCCGCCGACCCCCACGGGTGCCGGGCCGGCCGCCGAACCCGTCCCCGGCCGGCCCGACCGCGGCTTTCCCACGCCCGCCCCGACGAGCACACCCCCGTACGCGGCCCGCCGGTCCGCGCCCGACCCGACCGCCCCGGTCACGCCGGCGGAGGAGGACCAGCGGCGGGACCGGGCCCAGGCGGCGTTGCCGCAGCGCGTCCCCGCCGAGCCGGACGTGCCCGTCGGGCCGGAGCCGTCAGCCGTGCAACCTCCGGCCGAAGCCCCCCAACTCGCCCGCATCGCCACCCACCTGCGGCGCGACGACGAGCCCGCCCCGCCGCAGGAGCGGCCGGAGGGGTTCGACGTCAACGCGATCCTCGACGCCGTCCGGGGCGTGGCCGGTGTGCGGGACGCCTCGCTGCGGCGTACGCCGGCCGGCGCGCACAGCCTCCGGCTCGACCTCGCCGACGGCGCGGACGCGGCCGAGGTCAGCCGGCTGGTGGCCCGACTGCTCCAGGAGCGGATGGGGCTGGCCGCCGCCCCGCAGAACGTCCCCGGGCTGCCCAGCGGCCCGCCCCCGCCCGTGCGTCGGCGCACCGCCGAGCCGCGGGCCGACAACCGGGGCCCCGAGGCCCGGCCCGGGAGCCGGGAGGGCCGTACGGGCACAGAGGCGCCCACCCGCGTCGAGCGCCGGGCCGACGCCCCGGGGGACCCGCCGCGCCGGCGCCGCCAATCGGTCCCGCCGAGGGGCCGGGCCACCGTGGAGGAGCCGGGTCAGCCCCCGCCCGCCGCCGCGACCGCGCCGGCCGGGGCCGCCACCGGCAGCCCGGCGATGCTCGCCGCCTCGTACTCGGGCGGGCAGCTGACCACGACGGAGACCGCGCCGTCGCGACCGCTGGACACCGGCGGCGTGCCCGGGCCCCGCGTGGTGATCGACCACGTCCAGGTGAGCACGTTCGGCCTGGACGCCAACGTGGAGGTCCGCCTCCTCGCCGGGACGGAGAACGCGGCCGGGTACGCCACCGGGCCGGCGGTCGACGGCTACGTGCTGCGGCTCTGCGCGGTCGCCGCCGCGGCGGCGGTGGACCAGCTGCTGCGCGGCGGCGAGCCGGTGGCCGACCGGGGTCGGTGCTTCGTCGAGCACGCGGCGGTGCTGCCGTTCGGCAACTGCGAGGTCGCGACCGTGGTGGTGCTGCTGGTCTGCGACGGCTGGGTCGAGCAGCTCGCCGGGTCGGCGCTGGTCGCCGGGGACCCGCGGCAGGCGATCGTCCGGGCCACCCTGGCGGCGGTGAACCGGCGGCTGGAGGCGCTGCTCGCCTGACCGCCGGCGTGGCACCGCGTGCGGGCGCCCGGGGCCGCGGCGGGAGCAGCGGCCTGCCGGGTCGGTCGCGCCCGGGCAGACTGGGAGCATGAAGCGCGCCACCCTCGGGCCGGAGCACCTCCTTCCGGAGCACGGCACCCCGCCGCCCTGGCCCGGCCGGGAGGTACGCCTCGACGGCACGGTCACCTACGTCCGGGACACCCCGGCCACCGCCGCCGGGGCGGAGCCGGCGCTCTACGTGCACGGCCTCGGCGGGTCGTCGCAGAACTGGACCGACCTCGCGGGGCTGCTCGCCGGCCGGCTCGACGGCCAGGCCATCGACCTGCCCGGGTTCGGGCACAGCGAGCCGGGGCAGCGGTACACCGTCCCGGCCTTCGCCGACCGGGTGGTCCGCTGGATCGAGCACTCCGGCCGCGGGCCGGTGCACCTGTTCGGCAACTCGCTGGGCGGGGCGATCTCCGTACGGGTGGCGGCGCTGCGCCCCGACCTGGTGCGCACCCTGACGCTGGTCTCCCCGGCGCTGCCGTTCCTCGACTTCCGCCGCTCGCTGCAGGGCCGGATGCTGCCGCTGCTGGCCGTGCCCCGAGGCGAACGCCTGGCCGCGTGGCAGCTGGCCCGGCTCGACCCGGAGGTGATGGCGCAGCAGGTGATGGAGTCCTGCGTGGCCGACCTGACCCGGATCAGCGAGCAGCGCCGGCAGGAGGCGCTGGAGGAGATCCGGGTGCGCTACCAGGCCGCCCACCACGCCGCCGCGTACGTCCGCACCTTCCGGGGTCTGGTCTCCAGCTTCCTGCGCGCGTACCTGCCCGGGTCGGGGTCGCTGTGGCGGCTCGCGGCGGCGGTGCGCGTGCCGACGCTGGTGATCGGCGGTACGCACGACCGGCTGGTCGACGTGCGCGTCGCCCCGCAGGCCGCCCGGATGATCCCGGACAGCCGGCTGCTGATGCTCGACGGGGTCGGGCACGTGGCCCAGCTCGAGGTGCCCCGCACGGTGGCCCGGGCGGTGCTCGGGCTGCTCGCCGAGGCCGCCGGACAACCAGCCGAGGACAGCGCGGCGCGGCTCGCCGGGGCCGAGGACAGCACGGCGCGGCTCGCCGAGACGGGGGACAGCGTGGCGCGGCTCGTCGGGGCGGGGGGCAGCGTGACGTGGCTCGCCGGAACGGAGGACAGCGGCGTGCGGCGCGACGTGACAGGCTGACCGGGATGTCCGCGCCCCGCCGCCGTCACCGCTATCCGACGGCCACCTACCAACCGACCAGGCCGGCCGCCCGACGGCGGCGTCGGGCCGTGCTTCCACTGGTTGCGCTCGCCGCGGCTCTGCTTGCCGGCGCCGTGCTGCTGTTGGCCCGTCCGGCGCTGGACGCCGGAGCGGCGGACCGTCCGCCGGCCGAGAACGAGGCGGTGGCCGCGGCGGACCAGTTCGGCGACCCGTCGCTGGAACCGACCCCCGCCGCGTCGCCGTCCGCGAGCCCCGACCCGGTGGAGCCGTCGCCGGTGCTCCGGCTGCCCGGTCCGGTGCCCTCGGCCGGTTCGGGCCGTTTCCGGTACGACGACCGGGCCGGCGCGGTGCTGGGCGAGGCAGGGACGCTGCAGCACTACCGGGTGGCCGTCGAGGAGGGCTCGGACGAGGACGTGCACGCCTTCGGCGCGGCGGTGGAGGAGGCGCTGACCGGGCCGGGCAGCTGGGTGGAGAGCGGCCGGCTGCGGTTGCAGCGGGTGCCCGGCGACGCCCGGCACGACTTCACCGTCTATCTCGCCACCGCCCGCACGGCCGGCCGGATGTGCCTGGCCGTCGGGGTGGACGTCCGGGTCGGCGGCCGGTGGTACACGTCGTGCCGGGGGCCGGGCAAGGTGATCATCAACCTGGACCGCTGGCGGAGCTCCGTGCCGCACTACGTGTCGGCGAAGGTGCCGTTGTCGGTCTACCGGACGTACGTGGTGAACCATGAGGTGGGGCACCAGTTGGGGCACCGGCACGAGCGCTGCCCGAAGCGGGGCCGGCCGGCGCCGGTGATGATGCAGCAGACGCTGTTCCTCAACGGCTGCGTGGCCAACCCGTGGCCGTACCTGGACGGCCGCCGGTACGCCGGCCCGCCGCTCTGACCGGCTCATCGCTCTGACCGGCCCATCGCTCTGACCGGCCCATCGCTCTGACCGGCCGGCGCCAATCCGAGTGATTTTCACGGTACGCGCCGGAACGGCCCTGATACGTCCCGGTTCGCCTGGCACGCTGAGGGCATGAGCCTCTCGTCCCATCCCGGCCCGTCCGGTCCCGCCCGTCCGTCCCCGGACGACGGCGCCCGCGCGCGGCGGTCGGGCCGGCGTGCGTTGCTCGGCGGCCTCGCGGCGCTGGTGGCGGTCGGCGCCGGCGCGGCCCTGGTTCTCGGCGGCGGGCCGGCGTCCGGCCCGGCCGGCCCCCACGCGACCCACGTCGCGCGGCAGTCCGGGGCGAGTGGCCCGGCCGGGGCGACCGACCGGGCGGCGCCGCGCGGCTGGCCGAGCAGCGGGGCCGGACAGTTCGCCGGGGCGGAGGGGGAGTCGCCGGTCCGGGGCGGCGGCGGGCCGCTGCGCCGCTACCGGGTGGCCGTCGAGAACGGCGTCGGGCAGGACGCGGACGCGTTCGCGGCCACGGTCGACGAGGTGCTGGGCGACCCGCGCAGCTGGATCGCCTCCGGCGAGCTGCGGTTGCAGCGGGTGGCCGACCGGGCGGCCGACTTCACGGTCTACCTGGCCACCCCGGCCACCTCCGAGCGGATGTGCGCGCTGGGCGGGCTGACCACCGACGGGTACACCTCCTGCCGGCTGCCCGGCCAGGTGATCATCAATCTGGCCCGCTGGATGGAGGCGGTCCCCGACTACGGCGCCCCGCTGGACGTCTACCGGACCTACGTGGTCAACCACGAGGTGGGCCACGAGCTCGGCGAGGTGCACCAGGCGTGCCCCGGGCCCGGGGCGCCCGCGCCGGTGATGCAGCAGCAGACGTACGGGCTGGACGGCTGCGTCGCCAATCCCTGGCCCTACCTCGACGGACGGCGGTACGAGGGCGAGCCGGTCGGCGGGATCTGACGTATTCCCGCTCCCGCATGTCGGTCGACGTGTCTCTGCTCATGGCCGACAGGCCCCCCGGCGAGTGACAATGGCGCGGTTCACCGTCCGTCGATCCCGGGGAGTCCCACCGTGTCGCTGCCCCCGCTCGTCGAGCCCGCCGCCGAGCTGACCGTAGACGAGATCCGCCGATACTCGCGCCACCTGATCATCCCCGACGTGGGTGTCGAGGGGCAGAAGCGGCTGAAGAACGCCCGGGTGCTGTGTGTCGGCGCCGGCGGCCTCGGCTCGCCGGCCCTGATGTACCTGGCCGCCGCCGGCGTGGGGACGCTGGGCATCATCGACTTCGACACCGTCGACGAGTCGAACCTCCAGCGCCAGATCATCCACGGCGTCTCCGACGTCGGCCGGTCCAAGGCCGAGTCCGCCGCCGCGTCGATCCGTGAGATCAACCCGCTGGTCAACGTCGAGATCCACAACACCGCGCTGGACCGCGACAACGTGCGGGAGATCTTCTCCCAGTACGACCTGATCGTCGACGGCACCGACAACTTCGCCACCCGGTACATGGTCAACGACGCGGCGGTGCTGCTCGGCAAGCCGTACGTCTGGGGGTCGATCTACCGGTTCGACGGCCAGGCGTCGGTCTTCTGGGCGGAGCACGGCCCCTGCTACCGCTGCCTCTACCCGGAGCCCCCGCCGCCCGGCATGGTCCCCTCCTGCGCCGAGGGCGGCGTGCTCGGCGTGCTCTGCGCGTCGATCGGTTCGATCCAGGTGAACGAGGCGATCAAGCTGCTCGCCGGCATCGGCGAGCCGCTGGTCGGCCGGCTCATGGTCTACGACGCCCTGGAGATGACGTACCGCAAGATCAAGGTACGCAAGGACCCGAACTGCGCGCTCTGCGGCGAGAACCCGACGGTCACGGACCTGCTGGAGGACTACGAGGACTTCTGCGGCGCCGTCTCCGAGGAGGCCCAGGAGGCGGTGGTCGACGCGACCATCACCGCGCTGGAGCTGAAGGACTGGCAGGACGCCGGCAAGGACATCTTCCTGGTCGACGTCCGCGAGCCCGCCGAGTACGAGATCGTCCGGATCCCGGGCGCCACGCTGATCCCCAAGGGCGAGATCCTCTCCGGCGCCGCGCTGTCGCGGCTGCCGCAGGACCGGCAGATCGTGCTGCACTGCAAGTCCGGGGTCCGCTCCGCCGAGGCGCTCGCCGCCGTCAAGGCGGCCGGCTTCCGGGACGCCGTGCACGTCCAGGGCGGCGTGCTGTCCTGGATCAAGCAGGTCGATCCCTCCCTGCCCGCGTACTGACCCGAAAGGGGCCCCTTCCGGTACGGGAGGGGCCCCTTTTCGCAGCTGTCGGTCGTCCGACTGTCCGAGGTGGGGACGCGTTTGCGCCGGTAGCGTGACCGCCGTGGTCGACTTGGACGCCGCTATCGGCTTCGTGGTGGCGCACGGCGACGCGGTGGACCGCGCCCGGCTCTCCTGGCTGCGCACGGGTGCCGCGCCGCCCCCGGAACTGCTCGACACCGTCGAGGTCGGCCAACTGTCCGGCGGCGGCTGGCCGGCGGTCTGGGCCGGCGACGTCGCCTCGGTCGACGCCACCTGCTTCCGCCTCACGGAGCTGGACGACCTGGGCGCCCTCGGCCGTCCGGCCGCCCGCCGGGCGCTGGACTGGCTGGCCGCCTGCCAGCAGCCCGACGGCGGCTGGGAGGAGGACCCGGTCCTTGCCGACGCCGCCCCCGAGTGGGCCCGGCCGGGCGACCCGGAGGCCCGCCTCTACCTGACCGCAAACGCCGGCTTCTGGCTGACCGTCGCCGGCCTGGACGCGCGGGCCGCCGGGCCGCTCGACCACCGGGTCGGCGGCGCGTACGCGGGCGTGGTGCACGCCGCCGCCCAGGCGCTCGCCGGCCAGCTGCACCCGGACGGGAGCTGGCCGTCGTACCTGGCGACGGGCTGGCTGAGCGCGGCGGTGCTGCACCGGCAGGAGATGTTCTACGAGTCGGCCCGGATCCAGGTGGTGCTGGCCGACCGGCTGCCGGGGATCTCCCCCGCCAACGCCGCCTGGCTGGCCGCCACCCTGCGCCGCGTCGGCGTGGACGAGCAGCACTGGACGCTGGTGGCCGCGCGCCGCCGGCTGGCCGAGACCCAGCGCAGCGACGGCGGCTGGGAGAGCGACGAGGGGCCCCAGTTCGACGTGCACACGACCCTCGCCGCCATCCGCGCCTGCCGCTGACCGGGCTGCCCGCCCGCCTTCGTTACCCCCGCAGGTGGCCGTCGCCGGTCACCACGTACTTCGTGGAGGTCAGCTCGGGCAGGCCCATCGGGCCCCGGGCGTGCAGCTTCTGCGTGGAGATGCCGATCTCCGCGCCGAAGCCGAACTCGCCGCCGTCGGTGAAGCGGGTCGAGGCGTTGACCATGACGGCCGCCGCGTCCACCCGGGCCACGAACTCCCGGGCCGCGCCGGCCGAGTCGGTGACGATGGCCTCGGTGTGGCCGGTGCCGTACCGGCGGATGTGGGCGACCGCCGCGTCGAGCGAGTCGACCACGGCGACCGAGATGTCGGCCGACAGGTACTCGGCGGCGAAGTCCTCCCCGGTGGCCGGCACCACCGCGTCCGAGTACGCCGCCACCCGGGCGTCGCCGTGCACCGTCACCCCGGCCTCGGCGAACGCCGCCAGCACCGGCGGCAGGAAGGCGTCCGCGACTCCCGCGTGCACCAGCAGCGACTCGGCCGTGTTGCAGGTCGACAGGCGCTGCGTCTTGGCGTTCAGGGTGATCGCGACGGCCTTGGTCACGTCGGCGGCGGCGTCGACGTACACGTGGCAGTTGCCCACCCCCGTCTCGATCACCGGCACGGTCGACTCCTCGACCACCGTGCGGATCAGCGACGCCCCGCCGCGCGGGATCAGCACGTCCACCAGGCCCCGGGCCCGCATCAGCTCCTTGACCGAGTCGCGGGAGGAGGCGTCGAGCAACTGCACCGCGTCCGCCGGCAGGCCGGCCGAGGCGACCGCGTCCCGCAGCACCGCCACCAGCGCGGCGTTGGAGTTGGCCGCCGAGGAGGAGCCGCGCAGCAGCGCCGCGTTGCCGGACTTCAGGCAGATCCCGGCGGCGTCCACGGTCACGTTGGGGCGGGCCTCGTAGATGATGCCGACCACCCCGAACGGCACCCGGACCTGCCGCAGCTCCAGCCCGTTGGGCAGGGTCGAGCCGCGGACCACCTCGCCCACCGGGTCGGGCAGCGCGGCCATCTCGCGCAGCGCGTCGGCGATGCCGGCCACCCGGCCCGCGTCGAGGGCGAGCCGGTCCAGCACGGCCGCGCTCAGCCCGGCCTCGCGCCCGGCCGCCAGGTCCGTCGCGTTCGCGGCGAGGATCTCCGGGGTACGCGCCACGAGCGCGTCCGCCATCGCCACCAGTGCGGCGTCCTTCACCGTACGGGTGGCCACGGCCAGTGCCTCCGCCGCGTCCCGCGCCCGGCGCGCCTGCTCCACCACGCTCATCCTGCACTCCTCCTACAGCAGCACCAGGTCGTCGCGGTGGACGACCTCACGTTCGTACGCCGGGCCGAGGGCCGCGGCCAGCTCGCCCGTCGAGCGGCCGAGCAGCCCGGGCAGCTCCACCGCGTCGTAGTTGACCAGTCCCCGGGCGACCGGCGCGCCCCCGGTGTCGACCAAGTCGACGGGGTCGCCCGCGGTGAACGCCCCGTCCACCGCGGTGATGCCGGCCGGCAGCAGGGACTTGCGCCGGCGCACCACCGCCGCGACGGCGCCCTCGTCGAGGTGCAGCCGGCCGCGCGGCGTGGTGGCGTGGGCCAGCCAGAACAGCCGGGCGGCGGGCCGCTGCCGCTCGGCGTGGAACAGGGTCCCGACGCCCTCGCCGGCCAGCGCCTCCGCGGCCAGGGACGCGGCGGTGAGCACCACCGGGATGCCGAAGCCGGTGGCGATCCGGGCCGCCTCGACCTTGGTGACCATGCCGCCGGTGCCGACCCCGGCCCGGCCGGCGCCGCCGATCTCGACCCCGGCCAGGTCGCGTGCGTCGCGGACCTCGGCGATCCGGGTGGACTCCGGCCGGGCCGGGTCGCCGGTCCACAGCGCGTCGACGTCCGACAGGAGCACCAGCAGGTCGGCGTGCACCAGCGCCGCCACCAGGGCGGCGAGCCGGTCGTTGTCGCCGAAGCGGATCTCCTCGGTGGCCACCGTGTCGTTCTCGTTGACGATCGGCACCGCGCGCAGGTCGAGCAGCTTGCGCAGGGTCCGGTACGCGTTGCGGTAGTGCGCCCGCCGGGTCACGTCGTCGACGGTGAGCAGCACCTGCCCGACGGTCAGCCGGTGCCGGGCGAAGCCGGCCGCGTACCGTCCGATCAGCAGGCCCTGGCCGACGCTGGCGGCGGCCTGCTGGGTGGCCAGGTCGCGCGGGCGCCGGGTGAGCCCGAGCGGCGCGAGCCCGGCGGCGATGGCCCCGGACGACACCAGCACCACCTCGCGGCCGTCGGCCGCCAGCGCGGCCAGCGTGTCGACCAGCGCGTCGACCCGCGCGTCGTCCAGCCCGCCGGCCGCGGTGGTCAGCGAGGACGAGCCGACCTTGACGACGATCCGCCGGGCTGAGGTGACTGCTTCGCGCACCCGCCCATTCTGCGCGCTCGGGTCCGCCGGGCCCCGTGGCGTTCCCATATCGTGGCAGCTCATGACACCTGATGAGTACGTCGAGGCGGTGCTGGAACTCGTCGAGCGCATCCCGCCGGGCCGGGTGATGTCGTACGGGGCGGTCGCCGACGCGCTCGCCGAGCGCTCCGGCCGGGCGTCCGCCCGGCTCGTCGGGTCGATCATGGCCCGGCACGGCGGCGGGGTGCCGTGGCACCGGGTGGTGAACGCGGCGGGCCGGCTGCCGCCCGGGCACGAGGTCGAGGCGCGGGCCCGGCTGCGGGCGGAGGGCTGCCCGCTGCGCCCGTCCGGGGTGGACATGTCGGCAGCCTGCTGGTCCCCGAACGAGGGGGTGTGACCCGGCACACAACGTGAGTACGATTCGGCCCCATGGACGGGTCTGGGCGCCTGCCGCGCCGGGTGCACACCGGGTTCGCGCTGGGCTCGCTGGCGACCGGGGCCTTCAACACCGTGCCGGGGCTGCTGCTCCTGCCGTACCTGACCGACACGCTCGGCGTCGCGGCGGGGCTCGGCGCCCTGCTGGTGCTCCTGCCGAAGGCGTGGGACGTACTGATCAACCCCGTCGTCGGCCGGATCTCCGACCGCACCCGATCGCGTTGGGGCGCCCGCCGGCCGTACCTGCTGGGCGGCGGGCTGGCGCTGGCCGTGCTCTTCGCCGCCATCTTCGCCGCGCCGTTCGGCGCCGGGCCGGCCGCCGGGGCGTACGTGGCGGTGGCGTTCCTGGCCGCCGCGACCGCGTTCGCCTTCTACCAGGTGCCGTACCTGGCGATGCCCGCCGAACTGACCGGCGACTACGCGGAGCGTACCCGGCTGATGAGCTGGCGGACGGCGGTGCTGGCGCTGGCGATCCTGGTCGCCGGCGCAGTCTCCCCGGTGGTGGTCGCGGCCGGCGGCGAGGGCGTGCCCGGGCACCGCTGGATGGGCCTGTTCGTCGCCACGCTGATCGTGGTCGGCGCGGTCGGCGCCTTCCTCGGCACCCGCTCCGCGCCGGCCGGGACGGTCGCCGAGAGCGAGCCGAGCCTGCGGGCGCAGCTCGCGGTCGCCGCCGCGAACCGGCCGTTCCGGCTGCTGCTGGCCTGCTTCGTGGTGCAGGCCGCCGGGGTGGCGACCATCCTGGCCGGGGTCAGCTACTTCGCCGACCAGGTCCTGCGCGACCCGGAGACCGGGCCGACCCTGATCTTCGCCTGCTTCGTCGGGCCGGCGCTGCTGGTCATGCCGCTGTGGACGAGGGTCGCCGCCCGGCTCGGCAAGCTGGGCGCGCTGGTCGTCGCGTCGCTGGTCTTCGCCGTCGGCACGCTGGGCCTGGTCGCCGCGCCGGTGCTGCCGGCGGCCGGCAGCTACCTGCTGGTCGGGGTGATCGGCGTCGGGTACGCCGGCCAGCAGGTCTTCGCGCAGGCCATGCTGCCGGACTGCATCGCGTACGACACGGCGCGCACCGGCCGGCGGCAGGCCGGCGTCTTCACCGGGCTCTGGACGGCCGGGGAGAACTTCGGGCTCGCCCTCGGCCCCGGCATCTACGGCCTGGTCCTCCAGCTCTCCGGCTACGTGTCGTCGGACACGGGGGTCGCCGCCGCGCAGCCCGACAGCGCCCGCCTCGGCGTCCTGATCGGCTTCACCGTGCTCCCCGCCCTGCTGTTCGGCGCGGCGGTGCTGCTGCTGCGCGGCTACGACCTGACGGCCGAGCGCCTAGCCACAGTGACCCCCACCCCCATCCCCGCCCCCCTCCGCCTCCCCGATCATGGAGCCTTTCCGCGTAACGGTGTGAGTGCGGCGGGTAGCGGTGCTGGTGGCCGGTGCGGACACGCCCGGACCCGTTGTGGTGCAAGGGAAAGACGCAGAACCCCGGTATGAAGTGGTCCTCTCACAGATCAACTTCAGTAGGGGTCCTGCGTCGCCATGAGTGTCACATACACCGCCGAGCTGTCCGTGCGCGAGGAGACCGTGTTG
>NZ_JBDPMC010000120.1:0-14907 GCF_039871625.1 Micromonospora sp. B11E3
GGAGTCGCCAAACGGACGTGGAGCCGACCGTAAGACCCCGCTCGCGGGGCAGGTGGCCGTGAAACGTCAACCCGGCACCGCCCCAGCAGGTCAGACCGGGACCGTCCCACCGCAAGGCAGGACTACCGATCACATGCCCACCAGAGCGCACTGATAGGTAACGGGTGGGCTTGGGAGACTGGGACACACGTCGGCGGTGCCAGCCCCGCCAACAGGCTGCCCCCATTCCCGCCCGCGCCGACACGACCCGGCCCGCGCGGGCGGCCCTCAGGAGGGAGGGACCGACCATGGGCCTGGACGTCGTCCTGTATCGACTGGTCCGCGCCGGCCCCGGCCGCGGACGCCCTGCGTACGTCACCGCGCAGGTGGTGGCCGACCCGCACGACGTACTGCTGGGTCTGGTCGAGCGGGCGCGCGACGCTGGGCGCAACCCGCTGCTGGACCGGCTCGACCCGCTCGGCGAGCTGATCGTGGCCGCCGAGCAGGTGCCGCAACTGGTCGCCGAGCTGCGGCAGCTGGCGGAAGCCGCGGAGAATCCGGCCGAGGTGGAGCACGTCCGGCGGCTGGTCGCGCTGGCCCGGCGGTGTCTGCGCGACCGCGACGTGCAACTCCGCTTCGAGGGTGACTGACCTGTCACGCATGTCGCCCGCACGGGCGGAGCGGCCGAGCACAGTCACGGCACAGTCCCGGGCGAGGCGTCGGGTGAGCGGGCCGGACCGGGTGGGACGCCGGGGGAGCGTGGATCACCGACTGGAGCACGAGCCCCCCGTGCTGCTGCTCCGGGCGCCAGCGCGTACCCGTCGTCGCGCCGGCGGACCATGCCCAGCTCCTCGAGCAGGGACAGCTTGCGCAGGGCGGTCCGGACGTCGACGCCGGCGCGGGCGGCCAGCCGGTCGACGCCGACAGCGCCGCGGCGGGGCATGGACTCCAGCACCAGCGTCGCGTCGTCGTCGAGCAGATCCCGGGCCTGGTGCGGCGCGCGGGCCGGAGGCGCCAGGTCGGCACCGATGCGGCCCACCTCCTCCAGCACGTGCGGCAGGCCCGTGACCAGGCGCGCGAACGGCTGTTCGCGCAGCATCTCGTGGGCGCCAACCGACATGGCGGAGGTGACCGGACCGGGCACCACCATGGCCCGGCGGCCGATGGCGAGGGCGCGGTTGACCGTCTGGGTCGCGCCGCTGCGTGCCGCCGCCTCCACCAGCACGGTGCCCAGGGCCGCCGCGGCGATCACCCGGTTGCGGATGAGGAACCGGGGCCTGAGCGGCGCCGCGCCCGGCATCCACTCGCTGACCAGCAGGCCGGTCTCGGCGATCCGGTCGAACAGCGCGGCGTTGCCCACCGGGTATGGCCGGTCGACGCCGCAGGCGAGCACGGCGACCGTCAGCCCGCCGGCGTTGAGGGCGCCCCGGTGCGCCGCGGCGTCGATGCCGAACGCGCCCCCGGAGACCACCGTCCAGTCCCGGTCGGCCAGCCCGTAGCCGATCTCGGTCGCCACGTGCAACCCGTACGGGGTGGCCGCCCGAGCGCCGACCACCGAGACGGACCGCTCGAACGCCTCCTGCAGCGGCCACGCCCCGCGTACCCAGAAGCAGAGCGGGGGAGCCGTCTCCCGGTCCACCCGCCGGTCGCCGCCCCGCAGGGCCAGCCGGCGCAGGTCGTCGACGCGTACCGGCCACTCCTCGTCACCGGGGGTGACGAGCCGGGCGCCGAGCCGCTCGGTGCGGGCCAGCGCGTCGGCCGCCACGGCCCGGGCGTCCCCCTCCCGGGACCGGGCCGCGACGGTCGCGCGCAGCGGTTCGTCCGGCGCGCCGCCGTCGAGCAGCAGGTCCAGCGTGCCCGCCGGACCGAGCCGGTCGACCAGCCGGTGCACCGACCAGGTGCCGGGCTCGGTGAGCCACGTCAACGCCACCCGGGCCAGCAGATCCTCGTCCCGGCTCATGCCGTCACCTCGCTACGCTCGGCGCCGTCATGAGCTGTGGCACTGAGCTGGCTGATTCGCTCGCTGCGCTCGCTCATGCCGCGTCCCCCATCCTGAGCTGCATTGCCTCGCGGACGTCGTCACGGTGCGGGCGGTCCCGCCCGTCGAGGTCGGCGATGGTCCACGCCATCCGGACGACCCGGTCGAAGCCACGCGCTGACAGCGCGCCCGAGTCCAGGCGGCCGCGCAGCTCGCGGGTGTCCCGTTCGGGCAACCGCCAGGGCGGCCGGCGCAGGCGGGGCCCGGGTATCTCGGCGTTGAGGCGCCAACCGGTACCCGCCCACCGGTCGGCCGCCGCCGCCCGAGCCGCGGCGACCCGGGTCGCCACCGCGGCCGACGCCTCGCCAGGCCCCGCCGACTCCATCAGCTCCGCCGCCCGCAGCGGCAGCAGCGTCACCTGCACGTCGATCCGGTCCAGCAGCGGCCCGGAGAGCCGCCCGAGATAGCGTCGACGGGCCTGCGGCGCGCATTCGCAGAAGGCGTCGCCGGCCGGCCGGGCGCAGGGGCAGGGGTTGGCCGCCAGCACCAGCTGTGTCCGGGCCGGGTACTCGGTGCCGCCCCGACTGCGGGCCAACTGCACGCGGCCGTGCTCCAGCGGCTGGCGCAGCGCCTCCAGCGCGCCCTTGCTGAACTCCGGCGCCTCGTCGAGGAAGAGCACCCCGCGGTGGGCCAGCGACACCGCGCCGGGGCGGGCCAGACCGGACCCGCCGCCGACCAGCGACGCGACCGTGGCGGTGTGGTGCGGCGCCTGGAACGGGGGACGGCGCAGCAACCGGCCGCCCGCGGGCAGCAGCCCGGCGATCGAGTGCAGCGCGGTGACCTCCAGTGCCGCGTCGTCGTCCAGTTCCGGCAGGATCGACGGCAGGCGCTCGGCGAGCATCGTCTTGCCCGCCCCCGGCGGCCCGAGCAGCGCCAGGTGGTGTCCGCCGGCCGCGGCGACCTCCAGCGCCCGCCGGCCCAGCGCCTGCCCGGCCACCTCGGCCAGGTCCGGCCCGCCGGAAGCGGCCGGCGGCGCGGTCGCGGGCGGCTCGATCAGCGGCGTACCGTCCCGGACGAACGCGACCAGCCGGTGCAGCGTGTCCACGGCGCGAACCCGCACGCCCGGGATGACAGCCGCCTCGGCGGCGTTGTCGACCGGGACGATCACCCGGTCCAGCCCGGCGCGTGCCGCGGCGGCCACCATCGGCAGCACCCCACGCACCGGCCGGACGGTGCCGTCGAGCCCGAGCTCGCCGAGGACCACCACCCGCTCCAACGGCAGCAGCGGCAGTTCCCCGGAGCCGCCGAGCAGCGCCGCCGCGATGGCCAGGTCGAACGCCGAGCCGAACTTCGGCATTGTCGCCGGCAGCAGGTTCAGCGTGATACGCCGGTTCGGCCACCGCTGGCCGGAGTTGACGATCGCGGCACGGACCCGGTCCCGGGCTTCATGCAGGGTGGTGTCCGGCAGCCCGGAGATCACCACGGCTGGCAGCCCGGGTGCCAGGTCGGCCTCCACCTCCACCACGTGGCCGGTCATCCCCACCAGGCCGACGCAGAGCACCTTCGCGTAGCTCATGTCGTCACCTCGCTGCGCTCGGCGCCGACATGAGGCGTCAACGCGCCGTGCCCGATGATTCGCTCGCTGCGCTCGCTCATCCCGTCACCTCGCTGCGCTCGGCGCCGCCATGAGCTGTGGTACTGAGCTGGCTGGTTCGCTCGCTGCGCTCGCTCACGCCCGGCCGCCCATCTCAGAACGCACCCTTGAGGTGCTCGACGCGGGCCGCGCCGGCGCCGGGCAGTTCGACGGAGAGGACGTCGAAGCGCACCTCCTCCGCGCTGGTCCCGGTCTCCGCCAGCCAGCGGGCGGCCAACCCGCGCAGGCGGCGGGCCTTCGCCGGTACGACCGCCTCGGCCGGCGCGCCGAACTCGGTGCTGCGGCGGGTCTTCACCTCGCAGAAGGCGAGCACGGGCCCGTCCCAGGCGATGATGTCGATCTCCCCCGCCGGGCAGCGCCAGTTCCGGGCGACCGGGCGCAGCCCCGCCCCGATCAGGTGCCGGACGGCGCACCGCTCCCCGTACGCGCCGACGGCCTGGTTCCGCTTCGTCATGCGTCGCACGATGCCGGGCCGAGGCGCCGCTCGGGGCGGCCCTGTGGACGACGCGAGCCGCTGTGGACAACCGGACGATCATGCCCACGGTGTGCTATGCGGCGCCCAACCACGCCGGCGAAACACCGTGTCGGCGACATTGCGGTGTCCAAGGCGCGCGGATGCCCCCATATCGGCGACACGGGTCGATCTTGTGGCCGACTGCGTCGATTCGTGGCCGTCGTCCGCTGATCCGCGCCCGCCGCGCGCCGCCCGCTGACCGGCGGGCGGGACAGGGGCGTACACTGGTCGACTGGCGACCGCGACGCGCGGTCGACCTCGCGCGCCCTCTCCACGAATTGTTGTGGGGCGGCGGCCTCCCTGGTCCCGATCATGGTCGGGCCCACCATGGCCGGCGACCGGGCGCCAGGCGCCCGGCCGCCGGCCGGGCGGGACAACCAGGGATTACGAGGAGTACCCCACCATGGCCGTCGTGACCATGCGCCAGCTGCTCGAGAGCGGTGTCCACTTCGGGCACCAGACCCGGCGCTGGAACCCGAAGATGAAGCGCTTCATCTTCACCGAGCGCAACGGTATCTACATCATCGACCTGCGCCAGACCCTCGACTACATCGAGAAGGCGTACGACTTCGTGCGCAACACCGTCGCCGAGGGCGGCAGCATCCTGTTCGTCGGCACCAAGAAGCAGGCCCAGGAGGCGATCGCCGAGCAGGCGACCCGGGTCGGCCAGCCGTACGTCAACCACCGCTGGCTCGGCGGCATGCTGACCAACTTCCAGACGGTGTACAAGCGGCTCCAGCGGATGAAGGAGCTGGAGGCCCTGGGTGACCTGAGCGGCACCGCCGCCGGGCACACCAAGAAGGAGACCCTGCAGCTGTCCCGCGAGAAGATCAAGCTGTCCCGCACCCTCGGTGGTCTGCGGGACATGCAGAAGCTGCCCGCCGCGGTCTGGGTGGTCGACACCAAGAAGGAGCACATCGCCGTCGACGAGGCCCGCAAGCTGGGCATCCCGGTGATCGCGGTGCTCGACACCAACTGCGACCCGGACGAGGTCGACTTCCCGATCCCCGGCAACGACGACGCCATCCGCTCCGCCGAGCTGCTGACCAAGGTCGTGGCCGCCGCCGTCGCCGACGGCCTCATCGCCCGCTCGGGCCGGCGTCGGGGCGGCGACGAGAAGCCGGAGCCGGGCCAGGTCGGCGCCGACGAGCCGCTGGCCGAGTGGGAGCGCGAGCTGCTGGAGGAGCCGAAGAAGGCCGACGAGCAGCCGAAGCAGGCCGACGAGCAGCCGGCGGCCGCCGCCGCGGAGTGACCGCACCGCCGCTGCCCCGCTGTCCGTTTTTCCGGGCGGCGGGGAGCGGCGGGTACGCCGGGCACATCCGGCCCGGATCCGGGTAACCGGCCCCCAGACCATCCCACCGCAGTCTCAACACCGAAGAGAGAGTCATGTCCAACTTCACCGCCGCGGACGTCAAGAAGCTCCGCGACCTGACCGGCGCCGGCATGATGGACTCCAAGAAGGCGCTGACCGAGGCCGAGGGCGACTTCGACAAGGCCATCGAGATCCTGCGCGTCAAGGGCGCCAAGGACGTCGGCAAGCGCGCCGGCCGCACCGCCGCGAACGGTCTGGTCGCGCACGCCGGCAAGGCGCTGCTGGAGCTCAACTGCGAGACCGACTTCGTCGCCAAGAACGACGCCTTCATCGCGCTGGCCCAGCAGTTGGTCGAGCACGGCGAGCGTAGCGGCGTGAGCAGCGCCGAGGAGCTGCTGGCCAGCAGCATCGACGGCAAGCCGGTCGCCGACCTGGTCCAGGAGCAGTCCGCCAAGATCGGTGAGAAGCTGGTGCTCAACCGCTTCGCCCGGCTGGAGGGCACCACCGCCGTCTACCTGCACCGGAAGAGCCAGGACCTGCCGCCGGCCGTCGGCGTGCTGGTGGAGTACGCCGGCAAGACCGACGAGGCCGGCGACGCCGACGCGCGCGGCGTGGCCATGCAGATCGCCGCGATGCGGCCGAAGTACCTCACCCGCGACGAGGTGCCGGCTGAGGTCGTCGAGTCCGAGCGGCGCATCGCCGAGCAGACCGCCCGCGAGGAGAACAAGCCCGAGGCGGCCCTGCCGAAGATCGTCGAGGGCCGGGTCAACGCCTTCTTCAAGGACTTCGTCCTGGTCGAGCAGGCGTCGGTAGCCGACAACAAGAAGACCGTCAAGCAGGTGCTGGCCGAGGCCGGCATCGAGGTGACCCGCTTCCTGCGGTTCGAGGTCGGCCAGGCCTGAGCCGCCGGATCGGGCGCTTGAGGCGCCCGTGGGCAGGGAACGTGGACGAGGAGGCCGCCGGTGTACGTGACAGGCACCGCGGCCTCCTCGTCACATAGGGTCAGCGACGGCAGGTATGCGGTAACCGGCGCACGGGGTGTGCCGGGGAAGGGCGGGGCGGATGACGCAGGTTGTGAGTGACCGGAGCCTGGCGGCGGATGATCCGACCGCCCCACCGCCCGGGCGGGCCCGCCGGGTGGTGCTGAAGCTGTCCGGCGAGGTCTTCGGCGGCGGCGCGATCGGCGTCGACCCGGACGTCGTGCAGGCCATCGCCCGGCAGATCGCCACCGTGGTCCGCCGCGGTGTGCAGGTCTCCGTGGTGGTCGGCGGCGGCAACTTCTTCCGCGGCGCGGAGCTGCAGAAGCGTGGCATGGACCGCGCCCGCGCCGACTACATGGGCATGCTGGGCACCGTGATGAACTGCCTCGCCCTCCAGGACTTCCTGGAGAAGGAGGGCATCGAGACCCGGGTGCAGAGCGCGATCACGATGGCCCAGGTCGCCGAGCCGTACATCCCGCTGCGCGCGATCCGGCACCTGGAGAAGGGCCGCGTGGTCATCTTCGGCGCCGGCGCCGGGATGCCGTACTTCTCCACCGACACGGTCGCCGCCCAGCGCGCCCTGGAGATCCGGGCCGACGTGGTGCTGATGAGCAAGAACGGGGTGGACGGCGTCTACACCGCCGATCCCCGGGTCGACCCGACCGCCAGCAAGCTCGACTCGATCACCTTCTCCGAGGTGCTGCGCCGCAACCTGCGGGTGGCCGACGCCGCCGCGTTCAGCCTGTGCATGGAGAACGGCCTGCCGATGCTGGTCTTCGGCGCGCAGGGCGACGACACCATCATCCGGGCGGTGGGCGGCGACAAGATCGGCACCCTGATCACCGCCTGAACGTCCGGTACGGCGGCGAACGCCCCGGCCGGTCGCGACGGCTCCGGCCCGCGACCAGCGGCCCTCCGACACGACAGCACAGCCCACGACGAGCACAGAAGGAGGCGAGGAGACCGGTGATCGACGACACCCTCCTCGAGGCCGAGGAGAAGATGGAGCGTGCGATCGAGCACGCCAAGGAGGAGTTCGGCGGGATCCGCACCGGCCGCGCCAACGCCGCCATGTTCTCCCGCATCATCATCGACTACTACGGCAGCCCCACGCCCCTGCCGCAGATGGCGTCCATCGGGGTCCCCGAGCCGCGGATGGTGATCATCAAGCCGTACGACAACTCGCAGATCGGCGCCATGGAGAGGGCGATCCGCGACTCCGACCTCGGCGTCAACCCGAACAACGAGGGCAACCAGCTGCGGATCCTGCTCCCGCAGATGACCGAGGAGCGCCGCCGCGAAATGATCAAGGTGGCCCGGCACAAGGGTGAGGAGGCCAAGGTGGCCATCCGCAACATCCGCCGGAAGGGCAAGGAGGAGCTGGACCGCCTCGTCAAGGACGGCGAGGTCGGCGAGGACGAGGGCCGGCGCGCCGAGAAGGACCTCGACGACCTGACCCAGAAGTATGTGGCGACCGTCGACGAGCTGGTCAAGCACAAGGAAGCCGAGCTTCTCGAGGTCTGATCGGCGACCGGCCCCGCGGCCGGCGCGACCCGCCGTGGCACCGGTGTGCCGCCGCCGTCGGGCGGCGGGACGCCGGTGCCTTCGTCGTTCCGGCCCGCTGGAAGGGACGTGCCGCCGGCCGGCTTGGGCCGCACGTCGGCGGGTTCGGGCCCCGCTGACCGGCTCGGGGCCGCACGTCCGGCTGGTTCGGATGCCCCCGTCGGCCGGCCCGGGCGGCACGCGGCGTGTCGGGCCCAGGGCCCCGCCCGGCGCCGACGGGGCGGCCCTCGTCCGCCGTGCGCGGGCGGCCGGTGCAGTAGGCTCGGCACGATTCCGGCCACCGTGCGGTGAACAGCCGGGGTCGGCCGGCCGTCGGCCGGTCAACCGGACAGCACAGTCGTTGTAGGGGATGGTCTTGGTCGCACGTCATGTGGTGAGCCCCGTACCGCGTCCGCTCGGTGCGTGATGTCTCACCTCGACCCCTACAGCGGCGCCGAGCCCCGTGGCTGGGACCGGCCGGACGCCCCGGCCGCGTTGCCCTGGCCCGACCGTGAGCTGGAACCGGGGACGTGGGCCCGTGGCGGGGCCCCCGACGCGTACGCGCCGACCGTCCCCGACGCCCGGCCCGAGCCGCGTCGCCCGGCGGCCCGCGGCCCGGTCCCGTTCGGTGTCGACGCCACCGACCCGTTCGGCGTCGACGCCACCGACCCGTACGGCGCCCGCCCGGTCCCCGGGGACGACGAGCCGGCCTGGGGCGGCGGCCACCTGCCCGGCGGCGCGAGCCGGGGCGACGCGTTCCGGACGCCGTACCCCGATGACGCGACGCAGTCCCTGCCCGTGTACGCCGACGACGCGACGCAGTCGCTCCCGGCGTACCGGTCAGGCGCGGGCGAGCCCGGCGGGGGTCGTGGGCCCGGCGGGCACCCGTACCCGCCGGAGCCGGTGGATCCCGGGCCCGAGCGGCCCCCGGGCCGCCGGCAGCCCGGCCGGCGCCGGGCCAGCGCGGACCGCCCGCCCACCCAGCAGGCGTCGCACGGCCGGGCGGGCCGTAACCTGCCCGCCGCCATCGCCGTGGGCGTCGGTCTCGGCGCCGCGGTCCTCCTGCCGCTGTTCCTCTACCAGCCGGCCTTCCTGGTCGTGATCGCGGCGGCCGTGGCCGTCGGCACCTGGGAGATGACCCGGGCGGTCCGCCGCGGCGGCGCGCACCCGCCGCTGGCGCCGCTGGTCACCGGCGGCGTGCTCACGGTCGGGCTGGCCTGGTTCGCCGGCCCGGACGCGCTCAGCCTGGGCCTGTTGGTCACCGTGCTCGGCACGATGATCTGGCGGCTCGGCGACGGGCCCGGCAACTACCAGCGCGATCTGACCGCGGCCACGCTGATCGCCGTGTACGTGCCGTTCCTCGGTGGGTTCGCGGCGATGCTCGCCGCCGCGCCCGACGACGGGAAGTTGCGCGTGCTGGTCACGCTGGTCGCGGTCGTGCTCTCCGACACGGGCGGGTACGCCGCCGGCGTCGCCTTCGGCAAGCACCCGATGGCCCCGACGGTCAGCCCGAAGAAGTCCTGGGAGGGCTTCGCGGGCTCGGTCACCGCCGCGGCGGCCGGCAGCGCCCTGCTGCTCTGGCTGCTGTTCGACGTGGCGCCCTGGTGGGGCGCGGTGTTCGGGGTGGCCGTGTCGTGCGCGGCGGTCCTCGGCGACCTGGCGGAGTCCATGATCAAGCGGGACCTGGGCGTGAAGGACATGAGCAACCTGCTGCCCGGGCACGGCGGCCTGATGGACCGCCTCGACTCGATTCTCTTCGCGGTGCCCACCGCGTACCTGTTACTGGCTGTGTTCGTCCCGCTGGCGGGTTGAGGCATGTATCACGCCGGTCAGCCCGTTCCGGCCGCGCGGCCGGGGGCGATTCGGCACCTCCGGACAGGTGCGCACGGCAAACGGCGTGGGAGACTGGACAGGTCATGACGAGCCTGCCGCTGATCCCCATTGCCCTGGAAGCCCCCGCCGCACGCCGTGCGGCCATGCCGCCCCGGCATCTCGCCGACCTCGACCTGCCCGGCCGGCGGGCCCTGGTCGCCGAGCTGGGTGAGCCGGCGTTCCGCGCGAAGCAGATCTCCACCCACTACTTCGGGCGGCTGGTCCGCGACCCGGCCCTGATGACGGACCTGCCCGCCACCGCCCGGGACCGGCTGGCGGGGGAGCTGCTGCCCACGCTGCTGACCCCGGTCCGCGAGCTGGCCTGCGACGGCGGCGCCACCCGCAAGGCGCTCTGGCGGCTGCACGACGGGTCACTGGTGGAGAGCGTGCTGATGGGCTACCCGGACCGGGTCACCGTCTGCATCTCCAGCCAGGCCGGCTGCGGCATGGCCTGCCCGTTCTGCGCCACCGGCCAGGCCGGGCTGACCCGCAACCTCTCCACCGCCGAGATCGTCGACCAGGCGGTCTACCTGGCCGGCGTGGCCGCCTCGGGGGCGGTCGCCGGGTCCCCGCCGCGCCTGTCGCACGTCGTCTTCATGGGCATGGGTGAGCCGCTGGCCAACTACTCGCGGGTCGTCGCCGCGATCCGGCGGCTGGTCGCCCCGGCTCCGGAGGGGCTCGGCCTGTCCCAGCGGCACATCACCGTCTCCACGGTCGGCCTGGTCCCGGCGATCCGCCGGCTGGCCAGCGAGGACCTCTCGGTGACCCTTGCGCTGTCCCTGCACGCGCCCGATGATGAGCTGCGCGACGAGCTCGTGCCGGTCAACCAGCGCTGGAAGGTGGCCGAGGTGCTGGACGCGGCGTGGGACTACGCGGCCCGCACGGGCCGCCGGGTGTCGATCGAGTACGCGATGATCAAGGACGTGAACGACCAGCCGTGGCGGGCCGACCTGCTCGGTCGGTTGCTGGCCGGCAGGCTGGCCCACGTGAACCTCATTCCGCTCAACCCGACGCCGGGCAGCCGTTGGGACGCGAGCCCCAAGCCCGTCGAACGGGAGTTCGTCCGCCGCCTGCGCGAGGCCGGCGTGTCCACGACGGTGCGGGACACCCGCGGGCGCGAGATCGACGGCGCGTGCGGGCAGCTTGCCGCTGCCGAGGACAGCGGCACCCCCGCGGCGCGGGAGACAACGGTGTGACCGGGCGTAGCGAACAGGACCAGGAGACATAGTGGCGAGTCAGGGGCAGCGTTTCCGGCGTAAGGCGCTCCGCCGGGGATACAAGGTCGACGAGGTGGACGCCTTCCTCGACCGGGTCGAGGCGACGCTCGACGGCCAGCCGGTCGGCGCGCCCGTGGCCTCCCAGGAGGTCCACGACGTCGTCTTCCGGGTCCGCTTCAACGGCTACGACGAGTGGCAGGTCGACCTGCACCTCGACCGCGTCGAGCGGCAGTTGGCCGAGTTGGAGGAGCGCGGCGGAGTGGCCGGTCGCGGCGGTGACCCCCGAATGGGCGACCGGCTCGGCCCGCCGGAGCGGATGGCCGCGCCCCCGATGCGCGACGATCGGGGACCTGCCCCGATGCGCGATGATCGGGGTCCCGCCCCGATGCGCGACGACCGGGGACCTGGCCCGATGCGGGACGACCGGGGACCTGCCCCGATGCCGCCGCCGATGCCACCCCGGCCGATGCCGGCGCAGGCTGGTCCGCCCGATCGTTACGGCCGCTACGACGAGCCGACCGGCGCCTTCGCCGGGGGCAACTACGACGGCCCGCGCGGCGGGTACGACGCCCCCCGCGGCCCGGGTGCTCCCGGTGGTCCGGGTGGCCACGGTGGTCCCGGTGGCCATGGCGGCCCGGGTGGTCCCGGTGGCCATGGCGGCCCGGGTGCTCCGGGTGGCCACGGTGGCCCGGGTGCTCCGGGTGGTCCGATGGGTCCCGGCGCGGGACATGGCGGCCCGCCGTCCAGGGGCCTGTCCGGCGGGCCCGGCGGCTACGGGCCGGACGACCGGTTCGACGGCTTCGAGGCGGGCCGGCGCGGCCGCGCCGACATGACCGCCGAAATCCGGATGCCCGAGCGGGACCTGCGCGAGCTGCGCGGGCGCGGGCCGGGCGGCCCGCCGCCGATGCCGCAGCAGCCGCACGGTGGCCCCGTCGGTGGCCCGCCGATGGGCGGTCCGCCCCCGGTCGCCGGCCCCCCGCCGATGGCTGGTCCGCCCCCGGTCGCCGGCCCCCCGCCGATGGCTGGTCCGCCGATGGGCGGCCCCCCCGCGGGCGGTCCCCCGATGGCCGGCCCTCCCGGCAGTGACCTGTACCGGGTCGACCAGATCCGCCGCAGCTTCCAGGTCCGCCGGTTCGGCAGCGGGTACGACCCCGACCAGGTCGACCGGCTCTTCGACGGGATCCTCGGCGCCATGGCCGGCCGCGGCCCCATGCCGGTCAACCCGAAGGAACTGGACACGCTGCGCTTCGGCCTGGTGCCGGGCGGCTACTTCGAGGCCGAGGTCGACGCGGCACTCAAGGAGGTCCAGGACATCCTGTTCGGCCGCTGACGGCGACTCTCGGCCTGCCGGGACGGGCCCGTGCCGCGCCCGTCCCGAGTTCCCTGCCGTCCGGCGTCGGGTTCCCTGCCGTCCGGCGTTGGGTTCCCTGCCGTCCGGCGTTGGGTTCCCTGCCGTCCGGCGTCGGGTTCCCTGCCGTCCGGCGTCGGGTTCCCTGCCGTCCGCCCCGGCGCCCGTGCCGTCCCCGCCGGCGCCCGTGCCGTCCGTGCTGGTAGGCGCGGTGACCTCCGTGCGGTGGTCGCCGCGGTCGTACCGACGACGAGGGCCCGCCCCGGGCAGGGGGCGGGCCCTCGATGCGTCGGATGCCGGGGTGCGACCGCCGGCCGGGCGGGTGTGCCGCCCCTCGGTCAGGACCGCAGGCCGTTGCGGCGCAGCACGGCGTCGCCGACGACGATGGCCAGCAGCAGCACGGCCAGGCCGACCAGCCAGATGTCCTCGACCCTGCCCTCGTGGTTGCCGCAGAGCATCGCCAGCAGCACCAGCGCGGTGAGCACCGCACCGATCCGCCCGGCCTTGCGGTGCCCGGGCTTGTGCTGATCTGGGGACGTCACCGGCTCGCTTCCTGCCACTGTCGGTCCTTCCTCGCGATCGGATCTCCGGTTAGTCTGGCACGCCACATGCCTGGCCTGGCGCGGTGGGGGCTTCCCGTGCAGGGTCGGGCGGAGCGGGACGCCCAGCGCCACGACGGGCGGCCCGAGGAAGTTCGGCCCCCACCGGCCCGGGTCGACCGGCACTGGTGGCGTCGCGGGTCGGCGATCACACCGGCTCCGGTAGCGTCGAGGCGTACGCCTGATTGTCGTTTCGAGGGGGACTGCGGTGCGAGTGACCGGTACGGGACATGCCAGCATGCGGATCGACACGGCCGCGGGCAGCATCCTGTGCGACCCGTGGGTCAATCCCGCCTACTTCGCCTCGTGGTTCCCCTTCCCCGACAACTCCCAGCTCGACTGGGAGCGCCTGGGCCAGGTCGACTACCTGTACGTGTCGCACCTGCACCGGGACCACTTCGACGCCAAGCACCTGCGCGACTTCGTGTCCAAGGACGCGACCGTCCTGCTGCCCGAGTTTCCCACCTCGGAGATGGAGGACGAGCTGCGGGCGCTGGGCTTCACGAAGTTCCTCAAGGCGCCGAACGAGCAGGTCGTGGAGCTGCCCGGCGGCCTGAAGATCATGATCCAGGCGCTGACCAGCCCGACCGACGGCCCGATCGGCGACTCGTCGTTGTGGGTGGAGTACGACGGCGTACGGCTGCTCAACCAGAACGACGCCCGGCCGGCCGACCTGAGCGTCTTCGCCGAGCTGGGCCACGTGCACGCGCACCTGCTCCAGTTCTCCGGGGCGATCTGGTACCCGATGGTCTACGAGCTGCCGCAGTCGGCGAAGACGGCGTTCGGCAAGCAGAAGCGGGAGCGGCAGTTCGACCGCACCTGGCGCTACATCGACGACCTGAAGGCCGACCACGTCTTCCCGATCGCCGGCCCGCCGTGCTTCCTCGACGACGCGCTGTGGCAGTTCAACGACATCCACGGCGACGAGGGCAACATCTTCCCCGACCAGTCGGTCTTCCTGTCCGAGTACGCCAAGGTCGGCGGCACCAACGGGGTGGTGCTGCTGCCGGGCAGCGTCGCCGAGGTCACCGCCGAGGGCTGCGAGACCACGCACCCGGTGCCCGTGGCGGAGTTCTTCGCGAACAAGGCCGCCCACCTGGAGGAGATGCGGGAGCGCAAGCGCGGGATCATCGAGGCCGAGAAGGCGTCCTGGCGGCACCCCGAGCTCGACGTGCTCGGCGAGATGAAGCGGCGGATCGAGCCGCTGCTGGACGAGTCGATCTACCTGGCCAAGGGGGTGGGCGGCCCGGTCCGCTTCGACCTCGTCGGGACCGACGACGCAGGCGGCGAGTCGGTTGAATCGATCGTGGTGGACTTCCCGGGCAAGGAGGTCCGCCCGTACGCCGACGAGAAGGTGCGCTACCGGTTCCGTACCGAGCGGGCGCTGGTGGAGCACCTGCTGCACACCGGCGAGGTGGACTGGGTCAACTCGCTGTTCCTGTCCTGCCGCTTCTCGGCGGCCCGGATCGGGCAGTACAACGAGTTCGTCTACGCGTTCTTCAAGTGCCTGTCGGAGGAGCGCCTCCAGTACGCCGAGGGCTGGTACGACGAGCACGAGCGGGCGGTCGACGCCGAGGACATCACGATCGGCGACTGGGTGGTGCAGCGCCGCTGCCCGCACCTGAAGGCGGACCTGAGCCGCTTCGGCATCGTCGAGGGCGACCAGCTCACCTGCCAGTTGCACGGCTGGAAGTTCGACCTGGGCAGCGGCCGCTGCCTCACCAGCGTCGGCCACAAGATCCGCGCCCACCGCGCCGACGCCGCCGCCACCCAGGCGGGCTGACCCGCCCTCGCCCCCTCTCGCGATCTTGCACTTTCTGCCCCGACAAATGAGGCGAAAGCCGCAAACGAGGGGCCCAAAGTGCAAGATCGCGGAGCAGGGTGGCGGGGCAGGGGCGGGGCAGGGGCGGGG